>CANKSK010000062.1 GCA_947485425.1 Bacteroidota bacterium
GAAGTATGCCGGGCTCGACTCACTTCCCGGCGCGGGAGCCGAAATTCTAAATGATAGGGTTCGAAGGATGATTTCCAAAGGAAAGTGTGGCGGACAGGAGTGGCTAGATGTCATGCGAGCGGCCCATCAACTGCATTTGACCACTTCTGCGACGATGATGTTTGGGCATGTAGAAACGATTGAAGAAAGATTTGAACACTTGGCTTGGATTCGGGAAGTGCAATCTGAAAAGCCTGCTGATGCCAAAGGGTTTTTGGCATTTATACCATGGCCTTTTCAGGATGATGGTACCCTGCTCAAAAAAGTAAAAGGAATCTCAAATCGTGTAACGGCGGATGAATATATTCGGATGATTGCCATGAGCAGAATCATGCTTCCTAATATTCAGAATATACAAGCCTCATGGCTGACTGTTGGTAAAGAAACGGCTCAGTTGTGCTTGCATGCCGGTGCAAATGATTTTGGATCGATTATGATTGAGGAAAATGTGGTTTCTGCCGCTGGTGCGCCACATCGCTTTACTGCTGCAGGCCTACAGCAATCTATCCGTGAAGCCGGCTTTATGCCTAGGCTCCGGAACCAACAATATGAATATCGTGAAATACCAGCAGATATAGAGGAACAAAAAATTAATTACTAGAAGATATTATCTTTTGTAAAAAATTTGTTCCACACAACACTTATTGTATTTTTGAGTTTTAGCATAGCCTATTTCTTCATGTCATGAAAAAACTTGTAATGATATTTTTTTTGTTTGCCATACAAAATATGGCATGGGCTACACACAATCGGGCAGGAGAAATAACTTTTCGGATGTTGGGAGGTTTGCAGTATGAAGTAAAGGTAGTCACGTATACCAAATCCAGTAGTCCTGCTGACAGGCCTTTGTTTGAAATTGATTGGGGTGACGGTACAAGTGATTCTTTGGTGCGTATTGAAAAAATACAGGTAGGGAATACCGCGGACGATATCAGCAGAAATACCTATTTGGGGGTGCACACCTATCCTGCTCCGGGTAGCTATATCATCTCTCTTGAAGACCCCAATAGAAATGGAAATGTACTGAATATTCCTTCTTCAGTGAACGTCTCATTTTATATTGAAACCATGCTTTTAATTAATCCCATGTTAGGAAAAAACAATAGTCCGGTGCTATTGGAGCCTCCTTTGGCCAAAGGAGCTGTTTTTCAAAAATTTATTCACAATCCCAATGCCTATGATGTGGATGGCGATAGCCTTTCATATAAACTCATTTCTTGTAAAGGTGCCGGTGGTGTTGATATAATGGGATATGTATATCCAAATGCCATATCCAATGTGCCCGGCACTACCATCACCATTGACCCAATTACTGGTGATTTGGTTTGGCTTACTCCTCAGAAAGAGGGAGAGTATAACGTCGCTATACAAGTTGAAGAATGGCGGAATGGAAAGCTTATTGGTTATGTTATTCGGGATATGCAAATAACCATTGATAAAACAAATAATCATCCGCCCGTTTTTAACCCCCTGCCTGATTACTGCGTGCTTGCTGGTGACAAGGTTAACTTTGATGTCATTGTAAAAGATCCAGATCGTGATTTTATTACCCTTACAGCTAGTGGCGGACCTTTTACGGTGAAGTCGAACCCCGCTCAATTTATTCCTCCTGCGCAAGCAAGCGACAGTGTAAAAGGAATATTTAAATGGAATACAGAGTGCAGTCATGTTCGCGCACAACCCTATCAGCTGGTTTTTAAGGCGGTGGATAATGCCTATAATTTTCCTCTGGCAGATATGAAGCCTGTGATGATAAAGGTGGTTTCTCCTGCTCCTAAAAATTTAACAGCTGCTCCTGCAGGAAACAATATCAGTCTTGCTTGGAATTCCACTTGTCCGCAAGCCAAAGGATATGATGTATATAGAAGAAATGGGAAATATCCTGGTACCATTACTTGCCCTTGCACCACCGGGGTTCCTTCTATTAGTGGCTATACAAAAATAGCTACTCTGAAAAATTTTTCGGATACTTCTTATGTTGATACAAATGATGGAAAAGGCTTGGTGCATGGCATTGAATATTGCTACCGCGTGGTGGCCTATTTTGCTGATGGCGCTGAAAGTTGTGCCTCCAATGAGCAATGTGCAAAATTGATGAAGGATTTACCGGTAATTACCAATGTAAGCATTGATTCTACTTCTCAGACAAGAGGGCAAGTATATGTTGCGTGGTCAAAGCCCTCTGACTTGGATACCAATCAATATAAAAAACCATATACCTATCTTGTTTACCGTTCCTTTGATTATTTCGGGAGTCAGTTTGCTCTCATAGATTCTCTTACAAAAGGCTTGGATGATACGTTGTATCATGATACGCTATTCAATACTTTTAATACCCCTGTATCCTATAAAATCGCTTTGTATAGTGGTTCTCCTCGGACCTATTTGGGCTCTTCTCAAATCTCATCCTCTGTTTTTATGACCATTACACCAACAGACAAGTTAATGTATATTACTTGGAAGGAAGAGGTTTCATGGGTCAATAACATGTATGTGGTTCAAAGGCTCAATCCGCTCACGCAAACGTATGATTCAATAGGGTATTCATATACGCAAACCTATGTAGATAGTCCCTTGGTAAATGGTGTTAATTATTGCTATCGCATCAAAAGTGTCGGCTCATATTCCGCCTCCGGATTTGTAAACCCCATCATTAATTATTCGCAAATCAGATGTGGTTCACCTTTGGATAATATAGCACCTTGTCCTCCATCCTTAGCAGTTTTGCCTAGTTGTCCTGCACATCAAAATGCGCTTAGCTGGGCAGATCAAAAGGGTGTTTGTTCGGATGATATTGTGGCGTATAATATTTATTATAAACCCAATCTGGATTCTGAATATGGGCTTTTGCAACAAGTTAAAAAAAGTGGTATCAATATTTTTTTGCATGACAATTTGCTGGTTTCAATAGCTGGATGTTATATGCTTACAGCAATTGATGAGGCAGGAAATGAAGGTGTTTCAAGTGAAAGCAATTGTGTGGATAATTGCCCTGAATACATTCTTCCAAATATTTTTACTCCCAATTCAGATTTAAAGAATGATATATTTGGGCCTTTCCCTTATGCATATATCAAGGATGTTGATATGAAAATTTATGATCGTTGGGGTTTGTTGGTGTTTAGCACCAATAATCCAGATATCTTGTGGGATGGGAAAAATCAGGATACCAAAAGGGATTGTAGCGAAAGTGTATATTATTATGTATGTAAAGTTAATGAAATCAGGCTTGATGGCGATAAGGCCGGAACGGTGAGAAAAGGCTTTGTGCATCTTATCAGGGGTAAATAGAATGCGTCGGATGTTTGGGATTTGTCTATAATTTAAAAGTATGTTTACAGGGATTGTTGAAGCAAAAGGAATCGTTACCGAGATCATTGAATCGGGTGGTAATCTTGAAGTATATTTGAAAGCTCCATTTTTCAATGAAATAAAAATCGATCAAAGTATTGCGCATAATGGCGTTTGCTTAACGGTTGATGCGTTAAGAAATTCTGAATATCGTGTGACGGCCATTCAGGAGACCTTGCAAAAAACCAATATGGAAAAGTGGAAAGTAAATGATTGGGTGAATCTTGAAAGATGCATGCAATTGGGTGCTCGTTTGGATGGTCACATGGTGCAGGGTCATGTAGATCATACCGTAAAATGTATGTCAATACAAGAAGAACACGGAAGCCATGTTTTTGGTTTTGAATACAAGCCTTCGGGTTCAAATATCTTGGTTATGAAAGGCTCTGTTTGTCTGAATGGTGTCAGCTTGACAATTAGCAATTTGGATGCTAAATTTTTTAATGTATCCATCATTCCTTATACCTATGAGCATACAAATTTTAACAAGCTGCAGGTGAACGATGAGGTAAACATCGAATATGATATTTTTGGAAAATATATTAGTGCCTATATGTCGCAGTTTAAAACGGCCTAAAAGATAGCAGCCGCAATTTGTCTGGTTAATTCAGCAGATCCCATTGTATAATAATGCATACAAGGTGCTCCAAATTTAATCAGCTCTTTTGATTGTTGTATCGCCCATTGAATGCCTATTTCTTTAACCTGTGTGTCATTTTTACACTTTTCAATTTCATCCAATAAGGTTTCAGGTATGTCTATACTGAAAGTTTTGGGCAATAGACTTGCTTGCTTTTTTGTGGTAAGCGGTTTCAGGCCAGGGATAATGGGAACGTGAATATTATTTTCCTTGCATTTTTTTACAAATTCGAAATACTTTTGATTGTCAAAAAACATCTGCGTAACAATATATTCAGCACCTGAATCAATTTTTTGCTTTAAAAATTTCAGATCAGAGGTAAGGTTTGGTGCTTCAAAATGCTTTTCAGGATAGCCCGCAACACCAATACAAAAATTGGTGGGTGTCACATCTTTTAATTCTTCGTCCAGATAAATACCTTTATTCATATTCACAACCTGTTTTACCAGGTCATTGGCATATTGAAAAGAATTGTTTTCGTTTTTTATAACATTGTCTGTTTTGATAGGATCTCCTCTAAGGAGCAACACATTGTCAATACCCAAAAAATTGAGGTCGATAAGTGCATTCTCCGTTTCTTCTTGTGAAAATCCTCCGCAGATAATATGGGGAACGGCATCTGTTTTGTATTTGTTCATTATTGCCGAACAGATACCTACAGTGCCAGGTCTTTTTCGAATGGATACTCTTTCAAGGTAGCCACCTTCACGCTGTTTATATACATATTCCTCCCGGTGATAGGTTACATCAATAAATGCCGGTTTAAACTCCATAAGGGGGTCTATGATATCAAAAATGGATTGCACACTTTTTCCTTTCAAAGGAGGGAGTATTTCCATTGAAAATAAAGTTTTTCCGGGATTTTTAAGATGTTCAGTAATTTTCATGCCTTGAAGTAGAGAGGTGTTAACATATAGAAGATTCCATTAGCGAATAATGGTTAGCGTGCCTGTTTTGGATTTGCCATTGGGCATTTCATAAATGTAATAATACACACCGGCAGAGGCATTTGCGCCATCCCAATCGTTTTTATAGGCTGTGGTTTCAAAAACAATTTCTCCCCAACGATTGAAGATTTTGAGTTTTGAAACACCATCATTACCGGTGATTTTAAAAGTGTCATTGATGCCATCATGATTTGGCGTGATGACATTGGGAATATCTGCCGGGCATTTTTCGGTATTAACGAGTGTCAGCTTGGTGCCTTCGGCAATAAAGTTTCCGCATTCATCTTTTAGGGTATTGCCATCCGTGCCTTTTTTTGCATGTATGGTGAATGCCGCACTGTTTAGCGGGTAGCCTATAAATTTAATAAGGACATCCTTGGTCAAAGCTCCTGATGAGCAGGTTTTGCCTTTACCCATAGAGGTGTTATAGGTATTGCCTTCTGCATCTGTTATCAGAAAGTCGCTGCCATCGCCCGCAATGGAGCTGCATACAATATTTCTTGATGCTGTAATGGTCATGCTGTCATGGTTGCAACTCACATCGGTTGCCGTAAATTGAAATGGTATTGCTCCAGAAATGGCATTTATGGTGGCAAGTGTCGCCCCATCAGCAATAAATCCACCACATTCATCCTGTAAAGTATTGCCATCAGATCCTTTTTTTACTTTGATGGTAAAAGTGGTGTTTTTGCCCGGATGCCCGGTAAATTTAATCACTACATCTCTTGTGGTTAATCCTGCCGAACAAGACTTTCCTTTGCTCATCGTTACTGGATAGGTATTTCCATCTCCATCAACCACAATAAAGTCGCTACCATCGGTGGCAATAGAGCTGCACATGATGTTTTTAGAGGCCGAAAGAACAATGCTATCTGATGCGCAATCTACATTTGTTGCACTGAATTGAAATGGCAAACTTCCGAATATGGCTGTGGATTTGGTGAAATCAACCTGAAAACCATCGGTAGGTTGTGAGCTGGTTACAACCAATAGGTAGGTTTCTCCAGCAAGTGCTGAAATAGGGGAATTGAAGGGGGAGGAGTGTTGGTCGCCTTGGTTTTGTCCGGAGCCAAGCATGGTGCCGGTAATTCCGGGAGGTAAGCCCATTTGTGAATTGTTGCAGCTTACACTGAGGCTTGAAATTTTTGCAATGTCCGCGCAAGTGGCATTCGTCAGATTAAAAACAGACCAATCGTAATCATCCTGAATCTGTTTTGGGGTAATTGTTAAATTGATTTTACCCCCGGTGAGCACATCCATTTTAAACCAAACAGAATTGGATTCCTCACTGAGGATACAATTGATCGTATTGCTGATTTCATTGGGTAAGTTTCCTGCGCCTAAATACGGGGTTGGAAAAGTATACACGGTGTTGCAAACGGGAATGGCATTGATGCAGTCCTGCTCTGGCTTTGGACTTTGTGCGAATAAAAACGTGGTTCCCCAAATCAGGAAACTCAAAACGAGGGAAATTTGTGCTTTTTTCATTTGCTTTAGGCTCAAGGAATGTAAAATTTGAGCAAAGATAAAAAGATTCGCATTAAATCTATATATCGCTGCATTTCATAAACCGTTTGCCCTTTGTCAGGGTTTTTGAATTTTTTGTCACCCAATTTGTTTTTCCTTTCGGCAATCTCTAACGCTAGGCATTACTTTATATAAATAAAAATTCTACCTTTGCACTCTCATGGAAAATATAAGAAATTTTTGCATTATTGC
>CANKSK010000063.1 GCA_947485425.1 Bacteroidota bacterium
TCAAGATAGGAGGCCTTGTGGTACTTCTGAAATGGTTAAAGAGGCCTTGAAGAAAAATCCTGATGCTGCTAAAAAATTAGCAGATTTAGAATATTTTACTCAACATACCCCCAATTTAAAAATGAATACCGGCGGGGTATTGATTATACCTGTGGTATTTCATATCATTCACCAGTATGGTAATGAAAATATTCCCAAGAGTCAGGTGTTGGACGCTATGAGAATCATCAATGAAGATTACAGAAAAAGAAATGCCGATACCGTAAATATTGTTCCTGCCTTTCAAAATTTAGCGGCAGATATTCAGGTTGAATTTCGTCTGGCACAAATCGATCCATTTGGAAATTGTACGGATGGCATTACGAGAACGGTTTCTGATTTAACACGTGCAGGAGATGAGTCTGTAAAGGATTTAATTTCATGGAATACGACCACGCAAAAATATTTGCAGATATGGGTTGTGCAAACCATTGCAAGTGGAGCAGGTGGATATAGTGCTTATCCCGGTGTTTTTGGAACCAAATACGAAGGTGTTATTATCAGGAGTGACCAGACGACCGATCGTTCCATTACGCATGAAATTGGACATTATTTAAATTTGATACATACTTGGGGTAACTCCAATAATCCTGCGCTTCCAATTAATTGTGGAGACGATGACAATGTAATGGATACTCCAAATACAATAGGACATACCAGTTGCGATTTGAACGTTGGAACCTGTGGAAGTGCTATTGATAATGTTCAAAATTATATGGAATATTCTTTTTGTTCCAATATGTTTACAAAGGGACAAAGTGCAAGGATGAATTCGGCTCTTAATTTTAATGTTGGTGACAGAAACAATTTATGGGCTGCCTCAAATTTAATTGCCACTGGTACCAATGATGGATATGTTGCTCAACAGTGTAAACCCGTTGTTGATTTTGCCATAAAAAATAATCTAATATGCGAAGGCAGCTCTGTAACCTATACTGATTTGTCATGGAATGCGGATACGCTGCATTATAATTGGACTTTTCCAGGAGGAACCCCATCAACTTCGAATGTAAAGGATCCGGTTATTCAATACAATACTGCAGGAACCTATAATGTTGTTTTGAATGTGAGTAATACTGGGGGCAGTACCACTTTGACAAAAACGAATTCAATACGTGTGTTATCAAAAAGTACAGCCATCCCAATGAATACTTTTTCAGAGGGATTTGAAAGCATGACATTTCCCAATACCGATTGGCTTTTAAATAATGCTGATGCGTCAAAAACATGGTCTATTGTGACCAATGCCGGGTACAACAGTTCAAAAAGTATAAAGATGAATAATTTTGGAAATACAGTTGGTGCTATTGATGAATTTATTACGCCTCAATTTGATTTCAGTAATACAAGCAGACCCGTTTTATCATTTAGATTATCAGGTGCTCGCAAGACGACACTAGAAAATGATCAGTTAAGGGTTTTGGTTTCTACGGATTGTGGTGAGACATGGAAAGTAAAATACAGCAAGAAAGGCGGATTGCTTGCCAATGCAGGTCTTTATGCTACGGCTTTTAAACCGGGTTCAAATAGTCAGTGGAGGGTTGATAGCATCGTAAATCTTCAGTTATATGCAGGAAATCCTTCGGTACGCTTTAAATTTGAATTTACGAGTGATGGAGGAAATAACATATATATTGACAATATCAATTTAGACAATGCAACAAGTATTGAGGATGTAGAACTGGAAAAATTTGGCGTGGCATTGTTTCCAAATCCTTCTGAAGACGAAATAACGCTTCGCTTTAATTTGCATGCGGAGAAAAAAGTTTCTCTTCAAATTTTAGATATAATGGGTAGGCAAGTAAGATGGATAGATGCAAAAAGTTTCCCTGTCGGAGAGCATCGTCTTTTAATCAAAAAGAATGAGTTGCCTTCCGGAAGTTATATTGTAAAACTTTTTTTGAATGGAGAACCCATTGTTCGAAAGATGATATTACAATAATGGAGAGCGCATTTAATGTGCTTCTAACCAATTGTTTCCTGATCCTATTTCTATTTCAACGGGCACTGTAAGCGGAATTGCATTTTTCATTCTCTCTTCAATGATGGGCATAATAAAAGGCACTTCCTCTTTGTGTGCATCGAATATCAATTCATCATGTACTTGCAAAATCATTTTTGATTTTAGCTTCATTTTTTTAAAGTCTTGGTAGATATGAATCATTGCAATTTTGATCATATCTGCTGCAGATCCTTGTATAGGTGCATTGATTGCATTTCTTTCAGCAAAACCCCTGATTACTGCATTTTGCGAATGGATATCTTTTAAATATCTTTTTCTTCCAAGCATGGTTTCAACATACCCATGATCTCTTGCAAATTGGATGGTGTCATCCATATAATTTTTTATGCTGGGATATTTGATGAAATATTGTTCGATAATAAATGCCGCTTCTTTTCTTGGAATGTTTAGCCTTTGAGAAAGGCCAAAGGCAGAGATGCCGTATATGATGCCAAAGTTCACCATTTTGGCATTTCTTCTCATATTGGTATCTACTTCATTTAATTCGATGCCATAAATTTTAGCGGCGGTAGCTGTATGAATATCTTGCTTTTGTTTAAAGGCATCAAGCATTGAAGTGTCTTTGCATATTTCTGCAATAATTCGGAGTTCTATCTGCGAATAATCCGCTGAAATGAACGTATAGTTTTCGTTTCTTGGGATAAAGGCCCTTCGAATTTCTTTTCCTTTAGCGGTTCGAATGGGAATATTTTGCAAGTTTGGATTGTTTGAACTGAGCCTACCTGTTGCGGCAACTGCTTGATTATAGGAAGTGTGTATGCGACCTGTTCTTGCGTTAATCATAAATGGCAATGGATCTACATAGGTGTTTTTTAGTTTTTGTAATTCTCTATAATCTAGAATTTTTTCAATGATAGGATGTTTGAATGCAAGCTTCGATAATACATCTTCGCCAGTAGCATATTGACCTGTTTTGGTTTTTTTAGCCTTATCATCAATTTTGAGTTTGTCAAAAAGAATTTCGCCTAATTGTTTTGGCGAGGCAATATTGAAGGTTGTTTCAGCAAGTTCATAGATGATTTTTTCAATGGAAAAAATATCTGTTTCCAGTTCTTTTGAAAGATTGGATAAAACATTTTTATCGATGGCTACACCCTCTGTTTCCATGTCTACTAAAACTTCTATTAGAGGCGTTTCAATGGTTTGAAAAAGTTTTTCAAGATTTGCAGCTTGAAGTTCCGGTTCCAATGCTGATTTTAGCTGAAAGGTTACATCGGCATCTTCACAAGCATATTCACATACCTTTTCAACAGAAACATCGCGCATACTGATTTGATCTGCTTTTTTCTCTCCAATTAGATTTTGAATGCTAATGGGCGCATATGACAAATAAATATTGGCAAGCAAATCCATATTGTGCCGCATATCGGGTTCTATTAAATAATGTGCGAGCATGGTATCCCAAATTTTGCCTTTTACTTCAATTTCATACCATTTTAAAACGCTCATATCATACTTCAGATTCTGCCCACATTTTTCTATGTTTTCATTTTCAAAAAAATCTTTAAATTCAGCAATAATAGTGCATGCTTCGGTATAATTATTTGGGAAACTAACATAACAGGCCGCGTTTTTCTTCCACGACAATGCAAGGCCAACAATCTCTGCACTATTGGCATCAAGGCTTGTGGTCTCAAGATCAAAGCAACATGATTGAACATGCTTCAATTCCTCAAGGAGTTTTTCTCTTTTCTCCTTGGTGTCTATTAAAGTATATTGATGAGGAATGTCTAGTATGGTTTTGAGCTGCGTTGGAGAGTCCTCCGTATTTTGGATGAGATCTTCGCTTTGTGAGTCTGTATCAAAATCAAAAAGCCCTGCTTGTCCTTTGTTGTCTTTTTCTGCTGTTCCCTTGCTTTGCTTGGGTGCTTCTTTTTCTTCAAAAATTCTTTTATATAAACCTTTAAATTCAAGTTCATTGAAGAGTTCTGTTAACAGATTTTTATCCGGCTCTTCAAGAAGCAATTTGTTTTCATCAAATTCTACAGGTACATCACACAAAATGGTAGCAAGTTTTTTTGAGAGCAATGCTTGACTGGCATGTGTTTCAACTTTTTCGCGCATTTTATCTTTCAAAGAGGATGAATTGGCAATGAGATTTTCAATGCTACCATATTCAGCAATCAGAATTTTGGCTGTTTTTTCTCCGATGCCGGGAATACCGGGAATATTATCCGCAGCATCACCCCAAAGTCCAAGGAGGTCTCTTACCTGATCTACATTGGAGATATTGAATTTTTCGAGGACCTCAGGAATACCAAGAACTTCTGCTGGTTTTCCAAAGCTGGCAGGTTTATAAATAAAAATATTTTCAGAAACCAATTGTGCAAAGTCTTTGTCGGGAGTCATCATAAACACTTTATAATGATGTTGCTCCGCTTTTTTTGCCATTGTACCGATGATATCATCTGCTTCAAATCCTGGTTTGCGAATTACAGGTATTTTGAAAGCCTCCAGTAAAGAAATAATGTAGGGTATAGACAAAGCAAGGTCTTCAGGGATTGCATCTCTATGGGCTTTATATTCTGCAAATTCCTCATGTCTTGCGGTAGGTTCTGAGGTGTCAAAAGCGACTGCAATATGTGTGGGCTTTTGTTTGTTGATAATTTCCAAAAGCGTATTGGTAAAACCAAAAATGGCAGAGGTATTTAATCCTTTCGAATTATATCTGGGATTCTTGCTAAAGGCAAAAAAGGCACGGTAAATAAGTGCCATGGCATCAAGCAGAAATAATTTTTTTTCAGGTTCTGTATTCATGATATGCTTTTATTAATTAATTTTTAAGGCAATACGTCTTAAATTGGTTTTGCTTTTTTGAAATGCATTGACCTATAGAATGAACATCAAAAAAATTTGATAAAATAAAGGGTAAAATACCAAATGGAATTTTTTTTATATGCTTTGAAGTGATCAATAATTTGAAGAAAAAAACAGCTTTCTTCATCTCATGAGGATAATCTTTTTATTCTTCACAGGCCCATTCGGATCCTGATTTAGAATCTCTGAAAACAATACCTGATTTTTTTAATTTTGCCCGAATCATATCAACCGTTGCATAATCTTTTTTGTTTTTGGCATCGGTATAATTGTCAAGAATAATAGAGAGCAAGTCTTTATTGAAATCAGGATTGTTAGGAGCAATTTCTTCAGAAAGGCCTAAAATATCACCTACAAATGTTTTGTAGGTATCTTTCATCATGGCAAATGTATTTTCGCTTAGGGTATCAATTTGTTGAATACCTGATTTAAAAGAATTGATATGTTTAAGCAATTGAAATAATGAGGCAATGGTTATGGCAGAGTTAAAATCATCGTTCATTCCATCATGACATTGTTTACAAATATCATTGATTTCACTATTCAGATTGATGTTTAATTCGGCGTTTGCATTTTTATTTTGTGTAAGCCCTTCAAGCGATCGCAAACCATTCATGATTTTGTGATATCCTTTTTCTGCCGCGTTTAATGCTTCATTGGAGAAATCTACCGTTCCGCGATAATGCGCTTGCAATAAGAAAAACCGTATCGTCATCGGGCTATAGGCTTGTTTGAGCAAATGATGATTTCCGGAATAGAATTCTTTTAAGGTAATAAAGTTGCCTAATGATTTTCCCATTTTTTGTCCATTGATGGTGAGCATATTGTTATGCACCCAATAATTGGCTTGTGCTTTTCCTGTTGATGCTTTACATTGAGCAATCTCACATTCATGATGTGGAAAAAGCAAGTCCATGCCGCCTCCATGTATGTCAAAAGTTTCACCCAAATATTTTGTGCTCATCGCAGAACACTCTATATGCCATCCGGGAAAACCTTCTCCCCAAGGAGAGGACCATCGCATGATATGTTCTGGCTTTGCTTTTTTCCATAAGGCAAAATCTGCTTTATTGCGCTTTTCATCTTGACCGTCAAGTTCTCTGGTTCCTGATACAAGGTCTTCAAGAACTCTTCCTGATAAATGTCCGTAGGTATGCGATTGATTGAATTTCATTACATCAAAATAAACTGATCCATCTATGACATAGGCAAACCCATTATTTAGAATTTGTTCTATGATTGCAATTTGCTCAGGAATATGTCCAGATGCGCGTGGCTCAATGCCAGGCCTAAGCACATTCAAACGGTCGATGTCCTCATGGTAGCGATCTGTATAATATTGGGCAATCTCCATGGGTTCAAGCTTTTCAATTCGCGCTCTTTTTTGAATTTTATCCTCCCCAGAATCGGCAAGTTCATCTTCTAAATGTCCTACGTCTGTAATGTTTCTCACATAACGAACTTTTAAGCCGAGGTGGCGGAGATAGCGATAGATCAAGTCAAAGGTAATGGCAGGTCGGGCATGTCCAAGATGGGCGTCACCATAAACCGTTGGGCCACATAAATAGATGCCTGCATATCCTTCGGTGATGGGTTTAAAAACTTCTTTTTTTCGCGTGAGGGTATTATAGAGGAGGATTTCAGGATTCATAAGTATTCTTTTTGAAATGCATAATTTATCGGGTATAAAGTTATAAAAAATAATCTTTGGGCCGTGTTTATAATTGAAGCCGAGATGTTTTTGATAAAGATATAACTTCTATAAAATTAGTAGGCCTCAGATGAA
>CANKSK010000064.1 GCA_947485425.1 Bacteroidota bacterium
ATTGGTAATTTACAGGCACCTGTTCAAAGTGAAAAACGCCCAAATGCAGCTCCTATTGGAGGCCAGGGAGGTGGTTCTACACCTGGAATTTCACCTTCATCGGCACCAGCACCAGCCCCGAAAAAGTAGTTTTCCCTTTCCAAAAGATCATTTTGTCATACTAGAAAGTGTTAATTTGACATTTTTTCCGTTTTAAATGAAAAAATGTCCTGATTTTCTATTTTTAAACTTTTGGCATAATAAATGAGATGGGGGCATTCAAAAAAGTATAATTAACCTAAAAAATCATACAAATGAGCAACAAAATTGGAATTAAACCTCTGGCCGACAGAGTTGTGGTAGAAGTTTCTGCCGCAGAAGAAAAAACAGCAAGTGGGATTATTATACCGGATACCGCAAAAGAAAAACCACAGCAAGGTCTTATCGTGGCAGTAGGCAATGGCAAAAAAGATGAGCCATTGACGGTTAAAGTTGGAGACAAAGTTCTGTATGGCAAATATGCAGGAACTGAAATTTCACATGATGGAAAAGAATATTTGATTATGCGAGAATCAGACATTTTCGCAATTATTTAATTATTTTAAAATTTTTAATGAACATTTAAATAAAACAAAAAATGGCAAAGAATATCACATTTAATCTTGAAGCACGTGATGCCTTAAAAAGAGGTGTTGATGCATTGGCAAATGCAGTAAAAGTAACTTTAGGCCCAAAAGGTCGCAACGTTATTATTGATAAAAAATATGGATCTCCATCGATAACAAAAGATGGTGTATCTGTAGCAAAAGAAATTGAATTACAGGATCCTATCGAAAACATGGGCGCTCAAATGGCCAAAGAAGTGGCTTCTAAAACAGCAGATGTTGCAGGAGATGGAACCACAACAGCAACTGTTTTGGCACAAGCAATTGTTACAGCCGGATTGAAAAATGTTGCAGCCGGAGCCAATCCAATGGATTTGAAAAGAGGGATTGACAAAGCGGTATCCGCAGTAGTTGAAAACTTAAAAGTACAATCGCAGTCAGTAGGCGAAGATTCAAGTAAAATTGAGCAAGTTGCCAGTATATCAGCAAATAATGATGTAACGATTGGCAAATTGATTGCAGAGGCAATGAATAAAGTTAAAAAAGAAGGCGTTATAACCGTTGAAGAAGCAAAAGGAACAGAAACAACTGTTGAAGTTGTTGAAGGGATGCAATTTGACAGAGGATATATCTCTCCTTATTTTGTAACCAATGCAGATAAAATGGAAACGGTATTGGAGAATCCATACATTCTTATTTATGAGAAGAAAATTTCCAATATGAAGGAACTTTTGCCCATTCTTGAAAAGAGTGTACAAACAGGTCGTCCTTTATTGATTATTGCAGAAGATATTGATGGAGAAGCCTTGGCTACTCTCGTTGTAAATAAAATCAGAGGCTCTTTAAGAATTGCAGCGGTAAAAGCGCCAGGCTTTGGAGACAGAAGAAAAGCGATGTTGGAAGATATTGCCATATTGACTAGTGGTACCTTGATTTCAGAAGAACGCGGTTACAAACTTGAAAATGCAGATCTTTCTTATTTAGGTCAAGCTGAAAAAATCACCATTGACAAAGACAATACAACGATTGTAAATGGCGGTGGAAAAAAAGAAGATATCAGTGCAAGAGTAAACCAAATAAAAGCACAGATTGAAGCCACAACCTCTGACTATGACAAGGAAAAACTTCAAGAAAGACTTGCAAAACTTGCTGGTGGTGTTGCCGTACTTTATGTAGGTGCTGCCACGGAAGTAGAAATGAAAGAAAAGAAAGACAGAGTTGACGATGCCTTACATGCTACAAGGGCAGCTGTTGAAGAAGGAATTGTTCCTGGAGGAGGCGTTGCATATGTACGTGCCATCACTGCTCTTGAGAACTTAAAAGGCCTTAACGACGATGAAAACACCGGTATAGCGATTATTAAACGCGCACTGGAAGAACCTCTTCGTCAAATCGTAGAGAATGCAGGTAGTGAAGGTTCTATCGTGGTTCAAAAAGTAAAAGAAGGCAAAGGTGACTTTGGTTTCAATGCAAGAACAGACGTGTATGAAAACCTTTTGGCTGCAGGTGTTATTGATCCTACTAAAGTTGCCAGAGTAGCGCTTGAAAATGCAGCCTCTATTGCAGGTATGCTTTTGACAACCGAATGTGTGTTGTCAGAAATCAAAGAGGATAAAGCCCCAGAAATGCCCGGCATGGGTGGTGGAATGGGCGGAATGATGTAATCATCAACCCTTCTTATCCAAAAAAAGCCCTTCTGAAGATCAGAAGGGCTTTTTTTTGGGCTTACATTTAAACGATTTCAAAATGTAGATCAGAAGTGGGATTAGGAAAGAAGTTCCTTTACTATGGCAGAAACCATTTTATTATCTGCAGAACCTGCAAAAAACTTACTCGCCGCACCCATTACTTTACCCAAATCAGCTAAAGAAGAAGCGCCCATGGTTTCAATGATTTTTTTCACTTCGGCACGAATTTCTTCTTCACCTTTTTGTTTGGGTAAAAACTGTTCAATTACCTCAACCTCTTCTATCTCGCTTTTCGCCAAATCAGCTCTGCCTTGAACTGTATAAATTTCTATGGATTCTTTGCGTTGCTTGACTAGTTTTAGCAAAAGTTTATCTTCATCCTCTTTGGTTATTTCAATGCCATTTCCTTTTTCTGCCTTTAAAAGGAGAAGGCCAGATTTAATGGCGCGCAATGCCCTAAGGCCTGCCTCATTTTTAGCAAGCATTGCTTTTTTGATTTCGTCGTTGATATTTTCTGTGAGTGACATGATTTTTATTAAATTGGTTAAAGCAAATTTATACATTTTATGAACTGAATAGGATTTTTTTACGATTAATAATTAATGCACGGCTAATATGCGTAATTTTGAAAGATTAATTTAAAAAGTATGCCAAAGGAAACATTTGAACTTATTGCCAAAACATTTTATGGCCTGGAAGAGGTATTAGCTGCTGAACTTATTGAATTGGGGGCACAAAATGTAAAGCCGGGGGTTAGGGCTGTTTATTTTTCAGGCGACAATGAAATTATTTACAAGGCGAATTTATGGTGTCGCACGGCCTTGAAAATTTTAAAGCAAATCAAAACCTTTTCTGCCCCTTCAGAAGAAGACCTATATGCTGGGGTTTTTGATATCGAATGGGAAAAATTTATGAAAGTAGAAGATACTTTTATGGTAGAAGGTGTGTTGGCAGATTCGCAAATAAACCATTCTAAATTTGCCGCATTAAGGGCTAAAGACGCTATTGCAGACCGATTTAGAAGTTTGGTTGGCAGCAGACCTTCTGTAGACACAGAAAATCCGACCTTAAAAATACATGTACATATCTCGAAAGATGTGTGTAATATCTCATTAGACAGTTCGGGAGACCCTTTGTTCAAGAGGGGGTATAAGACTTTATCGGCTGATGCGCCAATCAATGAGGTGATGGCTGCAGGACTGGTATTATTGAGTGGCTGGGACAAAAAAAGTCCTTTTGTGGACTTTATGTGCGGATCTGGAACTTTGTTGATTGAAGCGGCCTTGATAGCCAAAAACATTCCGCCGGGCATTTATAGAAGAAACTTTGCTTTTGAAAGCTGGAATGATTTTGATCGTCCCCTTTGGGAACAAATTTTCAAGAGCTCGTATTTGCAAAATGTAGAATTTACCCAAAATAAAATTAGGGGGGTTGATGTTTCATCCAAATATGTAGATCTCGCAATCAGAAATATAACAAATGCAAGACTAACCGATTGTATAGAGATTGAAAAAAAATCCTTTGAATATTTTGATGTAGGAACAGAAGGCGGCACTATTATTATCAATCCACCTTATGGAGAAAGAATGGACCCTGATGACCTTTTTGACTTATACCATGAGGTTGGGAATTATCTAAAGCAGAAGTGTCAAGGATTTCAGGCATGGATCCTTACATCAAATATGGAAGCGGCAAAAAAAATAGGCTTACACCCCTCAAAAAAGATCACGCTATTTAATGGGCCTTTGATGTGTAAGTTCATGAAATTTGACATCTATAGAGGCAGTAACAAGAAAAAATATTTAGAAAACAAAACTGAGTAAACCCGACAATCGTTTAATAAATAAAGGTGTGTATTTTGAATTACCGCGTAATCAACACTTTTCTTGAAAAGGTGTGATTGGCATTTTTCATGACTAAAAAATACATGCCATAGCTCAATCTTGAAATATCAAAGGTAACCTCATTCAATCCTTTTATGGATTTGTAAGGATATGTAATTATTTGTTGTCCGATGGAATTGTAAAATTCAAAAACAAAAGATTCTTCGTCTTCAATTCGATAGTTAAAGTTCAATTCGGTATTATTTTTATTGAATATATTCACAATTTCAAAGTCTTTAGGCCCGCAGTTTGAGGCTACGGTTCCCAAAAATCGTTTATTTCCGGTATGATCTATTTGGCTCAGGCGGTAATAGCAATTTCCGCTTAACGTTTCTCCATCTGAAATCTGATAGGTATTTATCTTTGAAAAGGATCCTTTGGAATTAACCGTTGTTACCTCTTCATAATGATGACCATCATAGGATTTTTCGATGGTATAATATTCATTGAGTGATTCAGCGGTGGTACTCCAAGAAATATCGGCATGGTTTCCATTGCAATTGGCAGAAAAGTTTAATAGCTCAATGGGCAAGGGATTGTCATCAGCAACCAAAATATAGGGAGAGAAACTCGTTTGGCCGCTAGCCGTGCAAGTACCGATATTAGCGCCTTGCACACCGGAACCCGTTCCTTGTTTGGCATCCCAAGTAGCCCCATTCCAATGTTGGGAAGAAATGGTACCGGTAGGATTTGAGGTAATGGTATTTTCTGCCCCTCTATAGGAAAATGTTAAATTGGCACCACCAGTAAGGGGATTCAGGCTAGAGGAAATATCCCACCAACGATCAATAACATAATCAACAGAACCATCGACACCATTTTTATTCATGGTTGTAACCGTACTTGACCAAGGGGTATTGTAACTTGTTGAAGTTGCTCTGGTGGAGACCGAAATGGTAGATGAAGAGGTACTTACTTTGTCAAAGGTAAAAGGGATATAATCGCCTGATACACCAAATGGAAAAATATGAGAACCTGTATTGGTACCCATTTCCCAAGAAATGATACTGGGATTGGTTGCAGAGCTGGTTTCACTGACAATGTAGCCTGTTGATCTGGTTATTGCAGACCCATTGGGATTTTTGATGGTAAGGGTGTATTGATTGAGATCCAAGGTTCTTGAAGCAATGTTTAAGGTACCGCTCAGCGTAGAGACGCCACCTACCCAAGTATCTGTTTGAAGATATTTGGTACCAGTACCTCCCAAGGTTAAATTGTAAAATTTGGAGGTATAGCCACCGGAACCGGATGTAGGACCAATGTCTTGAGTATTGGTACCATTTAAAACGACGGTTATTCCATCGGAAGAAAAAACACCGTTATTGCATTTATTATTCCAATCACCCTCAATGGAAAGTGTTCCACCAATACCGGTTGATTTGATCTGCCCATTGGTACTATTAGCGGTTTGATTGGTAAAATCACAATCCGTTGAAAGGTCGGAAGTGTTTCCGGTACTTTTCATGACATAGATATAAGGCGCAGAGCCTGAAGCATTGCCAAAAACAATATAGCCCCCATTGATTACCAAACCTTTTTGAGCATGGGCACCCAAAAAGCAAAACATTGCCAATGCCAATATGAAACTGCATTTTTTATGGACAAAGAAAGGAGGCAAAATTTTTATCATTCTGCAAATCAAGTATTTGTATCCGACAAGGCTTTTTTGAAAGTATTTCTAATACCATCACAATAACCAAAGATAAGCAATTTTCAAGGAAATTCCTACTGAATTTCAAAAATAATCTGAAAAAATAAATTTATCGAAAAAATGGGCAAACAGAATCACAAAAATGATAATCAGGTTTATATTTCATAAATTTGCATTCACATACATCCTATTTATTGTGGAAGTGGGACAATTTGCAAGCCAGAAAATTGTTTAGTACAAGCAGGTATATTTTTTCTCAAATTACAAAAGGGCATGTCGAAAATTAAAAAAATAGCCGTTTTAACATCGGGCGGCGATGCTCCGGGCATGAATGCATGCATCCGTGCAGTAGTCAGGGCAGGACACTTTTATAACTTAGAAGTTATGGGCATTGTGAAGGGCTATTCAGGGATGATAGACGGCAACTTTATAGAGATGGGAGCCCATTCGGTGAGCAATATCATTCATCGAGGGGGTACCATCTTAAAAACGGCTAGATGTAAAGAATTTATGACCGAGGAAGGCATGAATAAAGCCTATCAGCAGTTGAAGAGCCAGAAAATAGATGCCGTAGTGGTCATTGGAGGAGACGGAACCTTTAGAGGGGCCAATGCATTCAGCAACACCTATAATATTCCTTTTATAGGAATACCGGGAACTATTGACAATGATTTATTCGGAACAGATTTTACCATCGGATATGACACGGCGATTAACACCGTTGTTCAGGCAGTAGATAAGATC
>CANKSK010000065.1 GCA_947485425.1 Bacteroidota bacterium
TTGGTTACCGTATAGTCAATATTGGTTTCCGATGTAAAGGGGTTTGGCATGTTCTGATCCAAAGAAAACTTGTTGGTACTAATGTCTGCTATTCCTTGTGGTGCATCAATGATAATTTTATAGGAGTTGTTTGCTTGATCTACATATATTGATGTAGCCAAGAAAACCCCATATACCCTTATGTTTACTGTAATTGGGTTTGTGGTGTTTTGCTGTCCTTGAGTAGGGTTACCAGTCAGTTGGATGCATCCAAATGAATTTCCTTTCCAAGTGGAAGTGGGCGTGTTGCACGCATAAGTAAAACCTGAAGGCAGGCCCGTTACGCCGAGAATTTGTAAGGAGTCAATGGTTACCTGAATCCCATTATACATAGCAGAACCGGGGGTTTTTAAAAAAATGGTAGTTGCATAAGGAGTTCCAGCAACTGCATGTGGCAATCCTGTTGCACTATCAGGGATTAAGGGTTTGGTAATCGTTTGGTCTGGTGTACATTGCGCCATCAACTGAACTGTTAAGCAAAATAAAATGGCGGTGATGAGGAGTAGGTTTTTTTTCATGAGATGGGATTTGTATATTTTGAGAATCGTCTTTTTATTTTCAAATTAAAGAGGTTTTTTAAAGAGGCTTACTCGTTCTTTAATTCGCGCTCAATTTCTTCCATAAAAAGAAACTCTACGGCTTCTTCAATGGATGGAGTGATGTTTAGAACCTGATCTAATTGTGATATTTTTATGAGTTTTTCCACAGATTCCCTCACGCCTGTGATGACAAAGGTGCCCTGTGCGCTTTTGCAAAGTCTGTTACCAACGAGAATGGCACTTAATCCAGATGAATCACAGTATAGGGTGCTGCTCAAGTCCAAGACAATATTTTTGATGCCGTTATTGTTGGCAAATAAAAATTCTGATTTCAATTCAGGAGATACCAAACTATTCAGTTTTTCTTCCTGTACAGTATAAACAGCATATTTTTCGTGTTTATCTATCTTACATTCCATAATTATCCAATTTTGAGAACAAATGTAATCATTTGTATTGACTTTTGCAAAAAAAAATATGTTTTCCTACCTTTGTTTTTTCTCCTTTTTCGCTCTGTTTCAATTACTTTTAAAAAATGTATCTAAAATCTGAATTTTGGGGTATAAGGGTCTCGAATTTAAAAATGCGTAAATATGGTCAATGGTAAAAAATTAGTTATTGTGTTGCCTGCTTACAATGCAGAGCTTACTTTAAGGCGCACATATGAGGAAATTCCGATGGATATTGTAGATGATGTCATTTTGGTGGATGATGCAAGTAGCGATAGAACCCTTGAGGTGGGCAGGGAAATTGGTATCCGGCATTTGATTCGCCATGAAAAAAACAAAGGGTATGGCGGCAATCAAAAAACCTGTTATGATAAAGCCCTCGAGCTTGGCGCTGATATCGTTATCATGGTGCATCCCGACTACCAATATACGCCCAAGTTGATTCCTTCCATGGCCTATATTATTACCAATGGTCTGTATCCTGTGGTTTTCGGGTCTCGGATTTTGGGACGCGGTGCCTTAAAAGGGGGGATGCCCATCTATAAATACATCTTCAACAGAATGTTGACACTTTTTCAAAATTGGCTCCTACATGAAAAACTTTCAGAATATCATACCGGGTATCGGGCATTTTCCCGCGAGGTGCTTGAAAAAATTAACTACCATGCCAATTCTGATAATTTCATTTTTGATAACCAGATGATTTCTCAAATTGTGTATGAAGGATATGAAATTGCTGAAGTAACTTGTCCTACCAAGTATTTTGAGGAAGCATCCTCAATCAATATTAAAAATAGTACCATCTATGGTTTGGGTGTCTTGAAAGTTTCATTGGTGCATCGTCTTCAAAAATGGGGCTTGATCAATTCTCCGCTGTATAAGAAGGGGAATTAAGTTTTTATATTTACTTACATCTATTTCGTCCTTAGCATGAAGTCAAAATATACCAAAAATCAAGCGATAAGTCCTAATCAACCGAATAAAAATAAGATTCAGGAGCATAAATCTGCCAATAGTCATTCCAGAAAACCTTCTTCTGCCGGTACTTCTGCCCTCTTAAGAAATCTTCTTGTTCTGGGTATTGTATTGGTAACCTATTTTTCTTTTTCGCCTTCTCTTCGCAATGGATTTACCAATTGGGATGATCCAACCTATCTCACCGAAAATGAAATGATTCGCGATGTGTCTAAGAATTTTAAACAAATCATGACAAAAGATGTCTCTGCCAACTACCATCCTTTGACCATGTTGTCATTGGCATTGGAATACAAATGGGCAAAGGTAGAGTCTTACTTGTACACGGCATCTGATGTAAATCTTACGCCTGCCGAATTGTCGAAAAAAAATGAGGCTTCCCGCTTGTTTCATCGCACCAATGTTATATTGCATGTATGCAATACCCTTTTTGTATTCTTTTTTATCTGGCTATTAAGCGACAAAAGATTGTGGGTGGCTTCAATGGTTGCTTTGCTCTTTGGTGTGCATCCCATGCATGTAGAATCTGTATCTTGGATTTCTGAACGCAAAGATGTATTGCATACTTTCTTTTATATGGCCGCACTGATCGTCTATATGTATTATTTGAAAGTAGAAAAAAAGAAAGGATTGTATTATTTGGCAAGTTTACTGCTTTTTGTTTTGTCATTATTTTCAAAAGCCACCGCAGTTACTTTGCCTATGGTGATGTTGCTTTGTGATTATTATACCGGAAGGAAATTTTCTAAAGGCCTTGTTCTGGAAAAACTGCCATTCTTCGGATTGTCTATCCTTTTTGGTGTGCTTTCTGTAAAAGCACAGGCTGGAATCTCAATTGCTGCCATGGAAACCTTTACGATTTTTCAACGAATCATGTTTGCTTCTTATGGTGCTTTGATGTATCTGATCAAATTTATTTTGCCGATAAACTTATCTGCTTTTTATCCCTATCCGAATCTTATTGGGAAATCACTTTCTGCAGAATTTTATGTAGCACCTTTTTTGATCTTGATGATTTTGGGTATTGTTTTTTATTCGATGAAAAAAACCAAAGTTATCGCTTTTGGCATGCTATTTTTTTTCGTAACCATTGCATTGGTCTTGCAATTTATATCTGTGGGGTCTGCTATTATGGCTGATCGGTATTCATATATTCCCTATATCGGACTTCTCTTTATGGTGGGGATGGGAGTGGATCAGATGAAAAATAAATCCATGAAAAATCTTTCTTTTGTGGCCCTGTTTTTTGTGGCTATCATATTTTCAGTTCAGACCTATGGTAGGGCTCAAGTGTGGAAAAATAATGATACACTGTGGTCTGATGTGATTCGCAAATATCCGCAAGCAGATGTTTCGTATAAAAATCGCGGGAATTATTATGCCCAAATGAATGAATTTGAAAAGGCCCTGGCTGATTTTAATAATTACATTGTATTGAATCAAACGGATGCCAAAATATACAGCAACCGTGGAAATATTTTTGGCTTGCAAAGAAAATTTAAGGAAGCATTGGATGATTATTCTAAGTCCATTCAATTGGATGTAAACAATCATGAAGGATATTTTAATCGTGCAGTTACCTATTCCATGATGAAGGAATACGAGAAGGCGCTTGTTGATTATAATAAAACGTTGGAGCTGATGCCGAATATGGAATTCAAAGTGTATTTAAATAGGGGATATGCTCTCATAAATATGGGGCGATATGATGATGCAATTGCTGATTACACCAAGCTTTTGAGCGTAGAGCCCAATAATGCAGATTCTCATTATTATTTGGCTTTTTGTTATTTTAACAAGAAAAATTATGAACAGTCTATCTTTGAAAATACCCAGGCCATAGCTTTGAAAGATAATTATGCGGCTGCTTATTTTAACAGAGGGGTTAGTTATAATTCCTCAGGGAAATATAAAAATGCATATGAGGATATCATGAAATCCAAATCTCTAGGACAACAGGTAGATGATGCTTTTCTCGAAGGTATTCGCAAAAATTTGTAAGGGTATTGTTATGAAAATGTATTACTGATTCATCGTTCATGAAAAAAAATGTATTGCTTCTTGGTATTTCTTTCTTGCTAATTTTTTTTTCGCTTTCTGCGCAAAGTCTCAAATATAGCCGTGCAAAAGTATCTCTGCATGGAAAAGAAATACGCGACCTTTCCAAATGTGGTATTGATATTTCTGAAGGTGCGTATAAAAAAAATATTTATTTTATTTCTGATTTCAGTGCACATGAAATTGAGCAAATAAAAAAGGCCGGTTTTGTTGTCGATATTCTTGTTCCTGATATTCAAAAAAAATACAGAGAGCAGAATGATACCGCCTCTGCATCCATAAAGAGCAGAGTTCAATCGGCCTGTCATCGCGTTACGCCAGTATATCAAACGCCTAAGCATTTTTCCTTGGGTTCAATGGCTGGGTACTTTACCTATGCGGAGATGCTTACGCAGCTTGATAGTATGCGGATTTTATATCCATCCTTAATTACGGCTAAGCAGCCCATTAGCAACACCCTATTGAGTATTGAAGGACGTCCCATATATTATGTCCGATTATCGGATCATGCGGATACTGATGAGCCTGAACCAGAAGTTTTATATGATGCCGTTCATCATGCCCGCGAGCCCGGAAGTATGTCGAATCTCATCTATTACATGTGGTATTTGCTTGAAAATTATTCATCTGATTCATCGGTGAAGTCTATTGTGGATCATACGGAAATGTATTTTGTTCCATGTGTCAATCCGGATGGTTATCTGTATAATGAAACCACTGATCCTATGGGAGGTGGAATGTGGAGAAAAAATAGACGTGCCAATGGCGATGGTTCTATGGGTGTGGACTTGAATCGGAATTATGGTTTTCATTGGGGTTATGATAATTATGGATCATCTGCCAATGGGGCCGATGAGGTTTATCGCGGGAGTTCCCCATTCAGTGAGCCAGAGACACAGATGATGCGTGATTTTTGTACAGCCCATTCTTTTAAAATCGCGATGAACTATCATACTTTTGGTAATCTTTTGGTATACCCATGGGGTTACCTTCCCGATTATTACACACCTGATTCCAACATATTTGTGAATTATGGGAAAATAATGACCCGTTATAATCATTATTTGGCAGGTACCGGAAACCAAACGGTTCAGTATGTTACCAATGGTGATTCGGATGATTGGATGTATGGCGATCAAAGCAGTAAAGCCAAGGTATTTGCCATAACACCTGAAATAGGTATTTATGATGAGGGATTTTGGCCTCCAATAAGCAGTATCATTCCCAATTGCCAAGATAATATGTTTGCCAATTTTTCTGCAGCACAGCTTGCCGGGAAGTTTTGCGTTTTTGAAGATCGCAGTAAAGAATTTTTAACCATAAAAACAGCTTATCTGCCTTTCTCTTTTACTGAAATGGGCCTTGATACTGCGGGAATATATACCTTGTCTTTCACCCCTCTTACCTCTAATATCAGCTTTGCCAATGCCAAAGTGTATACGGGTATGTCTATACTACACACCCTAAAGGATTCATTGGCTTATATTCTGAATCCTTCCATTGCATCAGGCGAGCAGATCAAATTTATCGTAAATATTCACAATGCAGATTTTTCTTATGTTGATACCATTGTTAAAGTATTTGGTGCGCCAGGTATCTCTTTTCAAGAAAGGGGTGATGATGTAGCGAAATGGAATGCCGGTTCATGGGGGAATACTTCTCAGGATTTTTATTCCGCATGGTCTTCCATTACGGATTCGCCCAATGGGAATTATCTTCCTTCTTCGAATGAAATGATTGAAATAAAAAATCCAGTTTCCCTGCCAGCAAATTTGCATTCCAAGCTCGTTTTTTATGCCAAATGGGATATTGAAAAGATTTGGGATTTTGCGCAATTGCTCATCTCTCGTGATCAGGGTGCGAGCTGGACGCCCTTATGTGGTTCTTATACTGTTGATGGAAGTGCGTATCAGGATTATTTAAATCCGGTTTATGAAGGTTTGCAGGCCTCTTGGGTGAAAGAGGAAATAAATTTGGATGCGTATGCCGGCGAAAATATTTTGTTGATGTTTACCATGAATAGCGATACAGATACCGAGTTAGATGGTTTTTATTTTGATGATTTGGAAATCATTTCCAATGGCAATTTAACTTCATCACTGCCTGATTTTTCTAGTTTGAAAAATCATTTGCAGATCTATCCCAATCCATCCTCAAATGGCCTGCTTCGACTTAAGTATCATTTAGATGAAAATCATCCTTCAATGATTCATATTTATGATGTTTATGGTCGAAAGGTTTTTGATAGGATGGTCTCATCAATGGATGGTGATATTCTGCTATCAGATTTGCATTTGCAATCGGGTATTTACTTTTATGGATGGCAGTCTGATCAAAATAAAGATACTTTTCAGAAATTGGTGATATACTAAAGTGATGCAAAAGACGGAAGAAGGTGATGGCTTATTGGTGTATGATGCAAACTGCAGGATTTGTATCGGATTCACAAATGTTTTACAGAAAATGCGTGTCATCAAA
>CANKSK010000066.1 GCA_947485425.1 Bacteroidota bacterium
AATTGGGTAATTTTTTCTGAGGATTGATGAGGCACCAAACGCATAGAAATTTTAGCATACGCTTTTGATGGCAATACTGTTTTTGCGCCTTCCCCAATGTATCCGCCCCAGATGCCATTTACATCAAGGGTAGGACGGATAGAAGTGCGCTCAAGGGTTGTATATCCCGTCTCACCAAGAACATCATTGATACCAAGTTCATTTTTATAGGCCTCAAGAGAAAAAGGAGCCCTACCCATTTCCGTTCTTTCTTCCTGACTCAGCACCTCTACATCCTCATAAAATCCGGGGATAGAAATGTGCTGATCCGCATCTTTCAGAGAGGCAATCATCTCACACAATACATTGATGGGATTTGCCACAGCGCCGCCATACAAACCCGAATGAAGGTCTCTGTTTGACCCCGTAACTTCAACTTCCAGATAGCTGAGCCCTCTCAAACCCACGGTAACCGAAGGCACATCGTTGGCAATGATTCCAGTATCAGAAACCAGGATAATATCCGCTTTCAATTTATCCTTATGCGCAACCACAAACGGACCTAAGTTGGCAGATCCGGTTTCTTCTTCTCCTTCGATAATAAATTTGATATTACAAGGCAGTGAATCTGTTTTATTCATCATTTCAAAGGCCTTGACATGCATATACACCTGCCCCTTATCATCACAAGCACCGCGGGCAAAAACTTTGTTGTCTTTGATGACAGGCGAAAATGGCGGTGAATCCCACAATTCAAGGGGATCAGCGGGCTGCACATCATAATGACCATACACCAAAACGGTGGGATAATCAGGACCTTTTATTTTTTCCGCATATACCACAGGATTGCCATTGGTAGGGCATATTTCAACCCGGTCGGCACCGGCCTCTTTCAGCCTTTCAGCCAAAAAAGAAGCGGCAGATAGCACATCCGCATGAAAATGACTATCCGCACTCACTGAAGGGATTTTAAGCCAATCGATGAGTTCATCCAAAAACCTTTGTCGGTTTGTTTCGAGAAAATGAAGATTTTTTTCCATATTTTTTTCGTATTTTTGCACAAATATATCCATTTCATTGAAATTCATCTTCGGAATCATCTCTTCTGTGTTGTTATTGCTTGCAATAGCAGCAAAAGCGCAAAAACCTGAGCAAGACTGCATCAATGCAATTCCTATTTGCAAAAGCATCTATTCAGAGGCCCACTCCTATGTGGGCGTGGGAGTGAATGCTGCTGAAATCAATCCAGCATCATCCTGCCTATCGGGAGAAGTAAGCTCTGTATGGTATACCCTTACGGTACAAACGGGAGGAAAGCTCAATTTTGTCATCATCCCAAATGATTTGAATGATGATTACGATTGGGCTGTATTTAACCTAAGTGGCAAGTCCTGTGCCTCCACTTTCAGCGACCCAAGCGCGCAAGTGAGTTGTAATTTTGCGGCATGGCCCGGAAAAACAGGTGCTACAGGTGCGACCAATTTAACCTCCCAACCCCCTACAGGTCTTCCTTACAATGCAGAAATCAATGTGACTGCAGGCGAGACCTATGTCATCTTGATTAACAACCAAGCCAATTCCGTAAATGGATATACCATCGATTTTTCGGCCTCCACGGCACAAATTTTTGATAATATCCCACCTGGAATACTTAGCCTACAAAATTCACCTTTGTGCAATGATTCGGTATTGGATATACAGTTTACTGAAAATATTTTATGCAATACCATTGACCTAAGTGACTTTTCATTTACCGGACCCGGTGGCCCCTATCAGGTGATGAGTATCAGCAGTCCGGAATGTTTAAATGGAGGCTCCTATGACAACTCCGTAAAAGTTATGATCAGGCCAGGTATAGCCGCAGGTGGCACCTTTTATCTGAAACTAATAGGCCCTGTTGAGGATTTATGTCAGAATCAAAGTGTGCGAGATAGCGTAAGCATCAACATCAGCAGTTTGAACCTCATCGGAAGCCAAGGAAATGCAAGTTGCACGGGTGCAAAGGATGCATGGGCAGCAGTACACATTGCCAATGCTACCGGTCCTTTTACCTATGTTTGGAATGAAGGAAGCACAACGGACAGCATTGCCAACCTAGGCGCAGGAAACTATGCAGTAACCGTCACGGACGCAAAAGCATGCCCCAGTATCCTTACCTTCACCATTCAAGAATCCAGTTCCCCGATAAATGTAAGCACGAATATAGGAAGTGTGAAATGCAATGGAGGAGCTGATGGATATGTATCCATAGATGCAAGTGGGCCCAATAGTCCTTTCACGTATCTATGGACGGATGGCAGCACAACAGATAGCATCAGCAATTTGAAAGTCGGAAATTATTCTGTGGTGATAACGAACGCTTCAGGCTGTTCGGAAAAGTTTGATTTTAATGTTACTGAACCAAGTACTCTGAATGTAAGCACATATGCAAGAGATGCCTGCAACCAAGGAGCGGTAAGATATGCCTCGGCGGCTTCGGGTGGCACCAAGCCCTATCAATATAGCTATGTAGGATCGGGCGGACTACTCATTCCGTTATCAGCATCAGGAGACGAATTATATACCTATCCGGATACGGGCACGTACGGGTACACCGTTATTGCGACAGACTCAAACGGCTGTGCAGCATCACAAGCTTCATCGGCAAAAGTACTCATCAGCCCAACGGCTCAATTCAGTGTTACGCAGTCAGGAGAAAACACCTTCAGCTTTATGGACTCTTCAACAAATGCCATTTCTATTCAATGGGCTTTTGATGATGGGGATATTTCTTTTGAGAAAAATCCGGAACACGTATATGGGAAATCTGGTTATTATGATGTATTGCTAATTGCCTCAAACAAAGGATGCCAAGATTCAGCAACGGCAAGGGTACTTGCCCTGAATGAAATTGGATTTTATATTCCCAATACATTTTCACCAAATGGAGATGGATTCAATGACACTTTTGGGTGCTATGGCACAGGCATACGCGCTTTTAAAATGAGAATTTTTAATCGTTGGGGCGAAATGATCTATGACACGACAGATGTGAATAGCCCATGGGATGGAAGGCTTAAGGACGGAACGCCAGCAATTACAGGCATGTACGCCTATGTGTTTGAGCTTTATGACACCAATGGAACTTCGTATGACCGGAGCGGAGGCGTATTTTTAATGAGATAGTGTATTTATAACACACCCATAGCTACGTTAAAATATCGGCAAGCAATTTCATTTCCAGAGAAGGAGAAATTTTCTCATATAAAATGTGATAAACGGCTTTGGTAATGGGCATATCCACCTGATAAAGTTTATTGATTTCCCAAATACATTGCACAGCATAAAAGCCTTCAGCAATCATATTCATTTCCATTTGGGCAGATTTTACAGAATATCCTTTTCCCACCATGTTTCCAAAGGTGCGGTTTCGGCTATACTGAGAATAAGCGGTCACCAAAAGATCGCCTAAATAGGCTGAGGATTTGATATCACGGCTGATGGGATGCACCACATCTACAAATCGACTTATCTCCTGAATGGCATTTGAAATCAATACCGCCTGAAAGTTATCTCCATAACCCAATCCATGACAGATACCACTGGCTATGGCAATTACCTTTTTCAAAACAGCAGCATATTCCGTTCCAAAGATATCATCGGAAACGCTCGTTTTCAGATATCTACAATTCAACAGAGAAGCAAAGGTTATGGCATTCTCAATATTTTGGCTTGCAATGGTGAGATAAGAAAGTTTCTCCATGGCCACCTCTTCGGCATGGCAAGGCCCTGAAATAACGCCAATTTGATCGAAAGGAACCTTGTATTTTTGATGAAGAAAATCTCCTACAATCAAATTATCTTCGGGCACAATGCCTTTGATGGCTGAAAAAATAATTTTATTTTGTAATTGTTCAGGGGTAATATCCTGCATGCTTTCTTTCAAAAAAGCGGATGGAACACCTAAAACAACGATATCGGCATGCTGCAGGGAGGCGGCCATGTTATCGCTAGCCGTAATCTTATTCATATCCAGCTCCACAGAGCTCAAATAATTTGGATTGTGATGATAACGATTGACGTATTCAACAGTTTCTGTTTTACGCAACCACCAATGTATGCGCACCTCTTGATTTGATAAAACTTTTAAAAGAGCTGTTGGCCAACTGCCACCCCCAATGACTGTAATATTTGGAATTTTATCCATTTGATTTGAGGCAAATAAGATTGCCTATTCATTTTTTTACTTTACAAATTTAAGAACCGAATGCATCCCTGAAAAATCCAATGTCAACAAATACATCCCAGCGGATAGGTTTGTATTTTCAATTGCGAAACGATTTTTCCCTGCTAAAATATTTTTTTCAGTGTTATACAACTCCCTGCCCGCCATATCATACAAGCGGATACTTGCCGTTTCATCTTTTAAAGAGTTAAAGCCTAAAAGCAGATCAGTACCATTGTTTTCAGGATATATAAATACAGAGGTGTGTTGGTCGGATTTATTTTCAATACCGGCAATGATGCCATGCGCATTTAAAACGAACAATCCATTTTGCATGTCAGAAGCTAAAATATTTTGTGAGGGCAAATCCACATAAGCGCCCCAGCATCCAGCATAAGCAGGGGAAGTATAAACATTTCCATTCTGCGGATAGGTATCAAAATAGCCTATGGTAACAGGATTTTTAGGATCACCGATATCATACATCTGAAGACCATCTTGGTAATAGGCAACCACGAGAACATTGTTGCCCATAATAAAAGGATTGTGCGCGGTGGCACCTACATTTGAAAAAAATGTTGATTGCAATTTGATATTCGACATATCCGAAACATCGATGGCCTTAATAGACATCGATGCAGGAACTTCATCAGTGAATACAAGTGTTTTACCATCGGCTGTTAAGGCACTGCTGTGATTATATCCTTTATCAGGATAGGAAACCAAATCGCCAATAGATGAAAAAACACTTCCATTGAAATGATACATATGAAGGGCATCATACCCGCAGGAAGCATAGACGGTATCATGCCGCACATACATATCATGAACAGTAGGAAAGGAAGGATCATCACTATGTAAATTGCGAATGAATGCTGGCAATAGCGGATTCGACAAACTATAAACAGCCATCGAATAATATGCGCCGTTGACAGTGGTTACGCTTCCACAATAGAGATAATTGCCATCAATAAAAAGGGTGTGTGCTCTTTCCAATAGATTATTGGAATCATAAACCACATGAACAGAATCGGGCAGATATGACATGTCTATAATTTGGAGGCTATTGGGTTTTTGATCATCACTGATGGCATATAAATACTTGCCATATGTTTTGTATTCACGCCAGATACAACCACTTCTTTTTCCAGGAACGAAGTCATTTTGCACAGGCGCAGTGGGCGTTGTGACATCAATAAAATAGGTGCCGCTGGTAGCTCCTAAAATGGCGTATTCCCTATCGTTTTGAGCATAACCCCAAACGCTGTTGTATCTGATTCCATAGGTAGGCTCAGGCAAAACGCTTGCATCATCCCAGTTTGCATACAAGCTTATATTTTGCGAAGCATATTGCGCGTGCATAGAAAGAAAAGAAAACAAAAACAAAAACAAAAATACATTTTTTTTCATGGGAATGAGATTTGATAATAAGCGAAGATACATCAAATATTTTATTCGTGGAAATAGATTCTTTTAACCCTTTGAGAAACGGTAGTTAGAATTTCATACGGAATGGTATCCATATCGGCGGCTAATTTGGCAATGGGGTAATCAGCCCCGAAAATAATGACTTCGTCACCTTCTTTGGCAGGAATATTGGTAATATCAATCATACACATATCCATGCAAATATTACCGACAACACCGGCTAGTTTTCCATTAAGCATAACCTTCCCTCTACCATTTGCAAGCCTTCTACTAAATCCATCTGCATAGCCAATGGCAATCGTTGCAATGGTCATATTATGTTTAGCAGTAGCGTTGCGACTATAGCCGATGGTTTCCCCTACACTTACATTTCGAATTTGGGAAATGGTACTTTTCAGTGTACCCACACAAGCCAAATTCTTTTGTTCGGAGGCATCACTAGAAACCCCATAAAGACCGATACCCAACCTTACCATATCCAATTGTGCTTCCGGAAAACGGTTAATGCCAGCAGAATTTAAAATATGTTTTAATATGGGATACGAAAAATGCGAACTGATTTTATCGCTCATGCGATTGAAAAGTTCTATTTGTTTTTTTGTAAAATCGACATGACTCATTTCATCACTGGCGGCGAGGTGTGAAAAAATAGATTCGATACGAATAAATTTATTGTTTTTAATTTTAACAATGAGTTCATTCATATCCTCCTCTTCAAAACCCAGTCTATGCATACCTGTATCGAGCTTGATATGGACGGGTATAACTCCGGCTTCT
>CANKSK010000067.1 GCA_947485425.1 Bacteroidota bacterium
AATATTGGAATGAAAATGAGGCCATAAATTAACTTTCTGTCTTGAAAAATAGAAAGATTGTTCACCTGAATGCTGGTTTCAATAAAAAATTTACGATAGCTGTAAAAAGCTGCCCAAGCAAGGGCTGCAGAAAAAATATCTGCGAGAATATATTTGCTAGCTTGTAATCTTTTGTTCATTATCTGTACACAATTTTTATGTTGTCAAAAAGTAAATTGCTCTGATTTAGGGTTTCATCTTTTTTTGCATGGATCAGCAGTTGGATATTTTTGGCGTTTGGATAAGTACTTAATACATCTGAAATTTCAAAGTATATTTTCCCCCATGTGTAGGATGGATACATGCCTCCGATGCCCACTTCTTGCATATTTCCTGAGTTGTCAAATCGCAATGACAAATCTACCATATTTTCAGTTTTATAATTCATCTCGATATATATGGGGTTTCCATTGACGGGAAGTACAAGTTTTTCAGAAACCGCTTCAAATATGAAATGGGAAGCATCCAAAAGTACTTTTCCTGATCTTTTGCCTTCAAATACTTCGTTGCTTGCTTGGGTCTGTACCATATTGGTGGTGCTGCCTGTGGTAGAGGTAAATTTAAATCCATTGCTTTCAAAATCTTCATTCAGGGCAAATTGTGCTTGAGGAATGTAAGTGACGCCGATAACACCATTTTTCCCAATATATTGTTTTTTACCTGAAACCAATTGAATGGTTTGGCTAAACAGTGAATAAAAAGGGTAGGGGGAGCGGATTGATGAAGAACCATTTGTGATGATGCCGGCCTTTACATCAATGGTATGGTTGTCGCTCAATAAAACTGGAAACGTACAGGGAAGTTCATAGATGCCCTGTAAATTATTATCAATATATATCCACGCATCTTTAATTTTACTTGAATTGCTGCCTTGGTTGGCTTGTGTCTGCAGATGTATGGTATCGATCTGTATATAGGAAGGAATATTTTTGGATGGATCAAATAATTCGCAGGACTGAAAAGAAAGTACAATGCCTTGACATAAAAGGAATAGAAATAAAATATTTTTTTTCATGAAAATGTAAGTTCTGCAAATTCAGAATCACTATACCACAGGCATAGGGCTCATCATTTTTAGTTTGTCTATTACCTGTTGGGCAACAAAAAGTGCATCGTGTCCTTGCTGAAGAGTAACGGGTGGCGCTTCATTTTGCAAAATGGCTTCCCCAAATAATCGCAATTCCATTTTAATTGCATTGCTATCTTCAACTTTGGGGTTTTCATAATAAATGATTTTTTTCCCCTTATCTCCCAAGTCGATAACCATTGCCAAAGGGTCATTTTTCATTTCAGCCTTTTTTATTTTTACTACTTCAGTCTTTTTTTCCAGAAAATCGATAGAAAGGTAGGCATCTCTTTGGAAAAATCGCATTTTTCGCATGTTTTTCAAAGAAATTCTGCTGGCTGTCAAGTTGGCTACGCAACCATTTGTAAACTCTATTCTCGCATTTGCGATATCGGGCGTATCACTTAAAACGGCTACTCCACTGGCACTTACCCTTTTTACAGCTGATTTTACAGTACTCAAAATGATATCAATATCATGAATCATCAAATCAAGTACCACGGAAACATCTGTTCCCCTAGGATTAAACAATGCCAAGCGATGCGACTCAATAAACATCGGTTGTTGAATATAGGGCTTTGCAGCGATAAAGGCTGGGTTAAATCTTTCAACATGGCCTACTTGAACCTTTACATTGGCTTCTCTAGCAAGCGAAATAAGCTCTTTAGCCTGTGAAATAGTGGTCGTAACCGGTTTTTCAATAAAAAGATGCTTTGAGCTTTTTAAGGCTTTTAACGCAAGATCATAATGGTATAGGGTGGGCGTTACAATATCAACGATATCAGAGTTGTTTATCAACTCATCCTCTGTTTCAAATAAATGAATGTTAAATTCCTTTGCCGTCTCTAGGGCTTTATTGCGGTCCGGATCATAAAAACCGGAAATGGTAAAAATATCTATTTCCTTGAGGAGCTTCAGGTGAATTTTCCCCAAATGACCGGCACCAAGAACCCCAACTTTTAGCATGATAAATAGTTTTCTGCAAAAATACATGATTTTCCGGGAGTGAAATAGAATTCTTATTCACATTTTGTTGTTTATAATTTTAAGCGGTTCAATTTTTTCAAATTCTTATATTCGCATTCTGTTTTGAAAGAGGAAATTTGATCCCTCAAAGCAGATTGAATAAACAATAGATTTAGTAATTATCAGGATAAAACATGGGTGTGGAAAATTTGAAAAAGGATGATTATAAATATCAGGGGATGCGCAAGCAACTTGTTGAGGAATTGAGGGAAAAGGGTATTACCGATGAACCTGTACTAAAAGCCATTTTGGAAGTGCCTCGACATTTTTTTTCTGATAATGCGTTTGATGTCCACTTGCATATGGATAAGGCCTTTCGCATTGCTTGCGGGCAAACCATCTCACATCCATACACGGTTGCCTATCAAAGTACCCTTTTACAGGTGAAAAAAGGGGAAAAAGTCCTTGAGGTGGGCACGGGCTCAGGTTATCAAACTTGTATATTGTTGCATCTTGGTGCCAAGGTTTTTTCTATTGAAAGACAGAAACCCTTATTTCAAAAAGCCAAAAACTTGCTCTTGGACGAATTGGGCTATTCAGTCAAATTATTTTATGGTGATGGCTATAAGGGCTTGCCTTCTTTTGCCCCTTTTGATAAAATCATCGTTACTGCTGGCGCACCATTTATTCCCGAGCCTTTGATTCATCAGCTAAAAGAGGGCGGAATTATGGTTATTCCCGTAGGCGAGGGAGAAGAGCAGGTGATGACCATCCTGATCAAAGGGTCAGACAACCAATATGAGAAAATAGAGCTTGATAAATTTAAATTTGTCCCTTTGCTGCGTAACAAAGTAAAATAGTTTTGAAAACTATGCTTTGTAAATTTTCATAAAGGCATTCCAAACTGGATCATTTGGCGGGTCTGCTGAAATGGTAAGTAATTCATTTTTTACTGGATGCATAAACTCAATACTTCTGGCATGTAAGTGAATAGAACCATCAGAATTGGGCCTTTTAAAACCATATTTAACATCCCCTTTTATTGGAGAGCCCATGTTGGATAATTGAACACGGATTTGGTGGTGCCTACCTGTTAATGGGTTGATTTCCAATAAATAGTATCTATCTATTTGAAGTGTTAGTTTATATTCAAGTTCAGATCGTAAAGTATTTTTACTTTCTTCTTTTCTGGCATAAGATTTATTGGTAACCTCATTTTTTGTTAAAAAATCTACCAAAACTCCTTCTTCTTTTGTCGGTTTGTTTTGAACAACCGCCCAATAGGTTTTCTGTATTTTTTTCTCTCTAAACATTTCATTGAGTCTTTCGAGGGCCTTGCTGGTTTTGGCAAAAATCACCAATCCACTAACCGGTCGATCGATACGATGCGTTACCCCTAAAAAAACTTCGCCGGGCTTTTCATACTTTTGTTTTAAAAAAGTTTTTAGGAGTTCTGAAAGAGGTTTATCCCCCGTTTTATCTCCTTGTACCAATTCACCTGCCTTTTTATTAATGATAAGCAAGTGATTGTCTTCGTAAAGTACCCTTTCGGATTGAAATGCATCTTCAGAATACATAGTCTAGTATCTTTCGTTGTCGTTCGGAAAATCTACCGATTTTACATCTTGAATATATTTTCCTACAGCGTCCTTGATGTCATCAAATAGATTCATATAGCGTCTTAAAAATCGGGGGTTAAATTGATGTGTTAACCCAAGCATATCGTGTAAAACGAGAACCTGACCATCAACACTACTGCCTGCACCTATTCCAATTACGGGTATTTTAACTTCCTCCGCAACTTTTTTGGCGAGCATGGCAGGAATTTTTTCCAAAACAATGGAAAAACATCCCGTGGCTTCAAGCAATTTAGCATCCTCAATAAGCCTGATTGCTTCTTCCTCTTCTCTTGCTCTTACCACATAAGTGCCAAATTTGTAAATGGATTGGGGCGTGAGTCCTAAATGGCCCATAACTGGCACCCCTGCGGTTAAAATTCTTTCTATGGAATCTTTTACTTCTCGGCCACCTTCTAATTTTACAGCATGGGCCCCGGCTTCTTTCATGATGCGGATGGTTGAATGAAGCGCCTCCTTAGAATTTCCTTGGTATGAGCCAAAGGGCAAATCTACCACCACCAAAGAGCGTTCTACAGCCCTTACCACAGATGCTGCATGATAAATCATCTGGTCTAATGTAACCGGAAGGGTGGTTTGATGACCAGCCATCACATTTGATGCTGAATCACCAACCAATATCACGTCTATACCAGCAGCATCTACTATTTTAGCCATTGAATAATCGTAGGCTGTTAGCATGGAAATTTTTTCGCCATTGCGCTTCATTTCCTGCAGGACATGGGTGGTAACCCTTTTTATTTCGCCGTGTATTGACATAAATTCAGTGTTTGGGTAGGAGCAAAAAATCTCAAAAGAGAGTGGATAATTTATTTTTTTTCTTTCGCCTTTAGCGGTTCTTGTTTTTTAGGAGCTATCGCTTTGGGTAAATTGTTGGTTTTTATTTCCTTGTTATTTTCAACAGGCGCACCTTTCATATTTCGAATAGAATCCATTAGGGCCTTGTTTTGATTGTTTAAAATTAAATTTCCTGCTTTTTCTTTTTGCAGTGAATTGGAAAGTGAAATGATAAGATCCGTGTTTTCATTGCCACTGACGATATCCTTATATTTATTTAGCTGTTTATTGAGCTTTGTTAAGGAATCATTTGAAAACTTCAGTTTTTCAAGTTGTTTTTGAAGTTTTTTATTGGCTGCGGTTAATTCATCCGATGAATTGTCTTCTTTTCTGGCACCACTTTCCAGTACCGCAAGTTGCTTTTTGAGGTCTGTATTTTCTTCATTCAGCTTATTGATGCGGGTTTTAAGCTTTACAATCGCATCGGTAAGAGACATCATGTCACTGCTGTTTATTTTGGTTTCACCCTCTTTTTCGTTGCCTATTTTAGTCTCGTTTGAATATACATAGAGAAAATCGGCTTTGGCTTTCGCTCCCGGGCCAATCATCAGACCAATGTCACCGGGGCCATAGGCCGGTTCACTGAAAGAAACTTGAAATTTATTATTGATATAAAAATCGAAATTTCCGTTTGCAACCTTCACCTCAATCAGGTTATAAGCACCCTCTTTAATTGCTGCAGACTTAATCCAGCCTTGTTCTTTGGCTTTGCCCGTCATCAGTTTATAATCTATCCCATCTAGTTTTCGAACCCTGAATTTCTTCTCATTACCCAATTCAATAAAAAAGGCTCCACGTCTGTCTGCTTGGGCCATAACAATAAGTCCTATACTGCTCTCAGCAAGATTACCAAGCTCTAGTTTTAAAGAGGCTTTGGCCGAATAATTTTTTAAGGTATTTGGCCAATCGGCTAGTATAGCATAAGGTGTTTTTTGATTTTTTCGCTCAAGGATATATTCTCCATTTTGAATGAGAAAAAAATTATCCAAATTATTGGTCGTTTGCCAAGTGCCTTGATCGGTATCAAAATTCTCATATAGGGCTGGATTGATAAAATCCTCTTTAACCATTTGAGCGGAAGCATTTGAATATCCAAATACACATCCAAAGGAAAAAATAATGTTCAATAGAGTGCTAATCCTCATAATTTATTTATTTTGAAGAACCAAAATTACAAAATTAATCATTAGAGACCGATTAATATTTATTTAAGCCTTGACTTTATTAAGCCTTTGTAAATCAAATATAACAAATTTTTTTAAATTTGCAGAATGAGAAATGTGCTGATCGTATTGTCTTTTTTAGCTTTTTTTGTCCTGCAATCATGTGAAAATGAAGTGGATTTACTTGCACCATGGACGGAAAAAATGGTTGTGTATGGTTTGCTTTCTCCTCCCAATCCTGGAGCCAATCTAGCGGATACCAATTGGCAATATTTTAAAATAAGCAGGGTATTCTCGAATACAGGTGGCGCTTATGCCAATGCATCAAAGGATTCTGGTGCTTATACCCAAAATTTGAATGTAAAATTGGAAAGAATTTCAGGAAAAACGATTTTGGAAACCATTTCACTTATTCCCAAAACCATATACACCAAAGAACCAGGAATTTTTCCGAATAAAAAAGAGGTTTTGTATGTTACGGATAAGCCCATTTTAAAGGGCTCAGAATACCATCTTTCGGTCACCAATCCACAAACAGGCGCGGGAATAACGGCTAAAACCAATACCATTGGCCAGTTTGAAATTGCCTCTAGTTTTACAAATGAAATGAATGTGAATTGGTACTCTGCAATTAAGGTTCAGCCAGCTTGG
>CANKSK010000068.1 GCA_947485425.1 Bacteroidota bacterium
ATAAAATGCTGTAGGTCATGCAAACCGCGCTGAGCCAGCTCATCAATAAGAACAGCACGGAAGATTTGGAGGGTTTGATCCCCAATGCTTTTTTGATGGGCCCCCATTGGCCTTCTGGTTTTACTTTGAGATAAAAGGCAAAAAGTTTTTCATGGGAAGTAGGCTTGGTAAGAAAGGTCACCAGTATCCAGGTGATGGTGGTAGCACCAACGGTAAAAAAGAAACTATTGGGGAATACCCACAGCAAGATTTTTTTTGAAACGTAATAGGCAATGAAAGGGGTGATGGTGGCTGCAATTTCCGACCATGCGTTGATTCTCCACCAATACCATCTGAGGATGAGTACCAGTCCTAATCCGGCCCCGCACTCAATAATGAACACCCAAACATCTGATATGGAGGTAATTCTTGAGGTGATGAATAAAGAAATCACCATCAGGAGCATGGTACAGATGCGAGAGGCTTTGATGAGTAGTTTTTGGGAAGCATTTTTGTTGATAAAGCGATTGTAAAAATCATTTACCAAATAACTAGCACCCCAATTGAGTTGGGTAGAAATGGTGCTCATGTAAGCGGCTAGGAAAGCTACCAGCAGCAGTCCTCGGAGCCCTACGGGTAAAAAATCTTTCATGGCCATCACATAACCCAATCTTTTTTCATCGAAGCCCAAATCAGGATACAGAACCAAGGTGCAAAGGCCTACGATAATCCATGGCCAAGGCCTAAGGCAATAATGCGCTACTTGAAAAAACAGGGTGGCATATACGGCGTGTTTTTCGTTTTTGGCGCTCATGATTCTTTGGGCAACATAACCCCCACCACCGGGCTCTGCGCCGGGGTACCAGCTCGCCCACCACTGTATGCCGATATAGGCAAAAAAGGTTGATGCTGAAATGACTAGCATATTGATGCCACCGCTTTTGCCGATGTGCGGAAAAAAATCAAAGGAGGAGGCAGGAAGTTTGGCTTTTAGTCCGTCAATGCCGCCAATCTTATCAGAATTTACCACAATGACGGCCAGAATGATGGTTCCTGTCATGGCAATGATAAATTGAAAAGCATCCGTAATGGCTACGCCCCAAAGGCCGGAAATACTTGAATATACTGCTGTTATCAACATGGCCGCCGCTGCATAATAGAGGGATTGTTCCGCGCTGATGCCGAAGAACACCTGTAGTATGCTAATCAGTGCCACATTCACCCAACCAATGATGAGAGAGTTCATAAAAAATCCGAGATATACAGATTTAAATCCTCTGAGCCAAGCGGCCTCCTTGCCACTGTAACGGAGTTCGATGAGTTCTACTTCGGTGAGCACTTCTGCTCTTCTCCACAATTTGGAAAAAAAGAAGGTCGTTAGCATTCCGCCGAATAAGGCATTCCACCAAAGCCAGTTTCCAGAAATGCCATTGCGGGCCACCAGCTCCGTGACCGCTAGGGGCGTATCGGCAGCGAAGGTCGTTGCCACCATGGAGATGCCGGCGATGAACCAGGTGAGGTTTCTTCCGCTGAGGAAAAAATCGGTCATGCTTTTTCCTGCCATTTTGCGGTAATACAATCCGATACCAAGAGAAATAAGGAAATAGGCGATAATAATAAGCCAATCAACAAGAGCTAAGTGCATAGAAGCGGTTTTAAGATTTCAAGCAAATATACTTATATATCTTTTTTGCTGAAATTTTATTTTCAAATGCCGCAGTGATTCAGATGCTCAAAAAATATCTTAACTTTACCATTCTTAACCTATCTAGCATGAAAAAGAGGAATAAAAATAGGGGTGTTCTTTCGAATCACGAACACAGCATGCGTCGCACGCCAATGGGCGCTTCTCCGGGATATTTAAATATTGCTGATGATGCATTGATGCCTCGGATTTTTGTGTATTTTTTTTCTTCCACTTTTTTTGAAGAAAAACAGGTTTCCAATTTTCATGAGTTGCAGCTTTACATGAAGAAGTATGAATCTCAAAACATACAATGCTGGATTGATATCCGTGGTTTGGGTGATCGTGAATTGTTGGAAAGCCTGGGTTCTTATTTTTCTATTCACCGCCTGGAAATGGAAGATGTGGTGAATGCCTATCAAAGGCCTAAAATAGAAGAATACGATAACCATTTGTTTCTCATCTCGCGGATGATATTTCGCAGAGATGAAGAATTGCACAATGAGCAATTGGCATTTTTTCTTGCTGCTGATTTTTTGGTTACTTTTCAAGAGCATTACGAAGATGTACTTGATCCGGTGCGTGAGCGTTTGCGCAAGGGAAAAGGGCAGATCCGAACCGCAGGCTTGTCTTATGTATCCTATGCCATTATGGATGTGATTGTAGATAATTATTTTCCCATACTCGAGCAAATAGGGGATCGTTTGGATGTGTTGGAAGATGAGTTGTTATCCAATCCAGATGTTTTTACGATGCAAAAAATACAAATGATTAAAAAGGAATTGATTATTCTTCGTCGTTCCATATGGCCTGAAAGAGATAAAATCAATTCACTGATTCGTCTTCCAACAGAAATGATCAGTACAGATTCTAAAATCTTTTATCGTGATATCTATGATCACAGCATACAGCTTTTGGATTTGATTGAAAGCTACAAGGAAGTCACGGCAAGTATGATGGATATTTATTTGTCGAGTGTGAGCAATAAGATGAATCAGATCATGAAAGTATTGACCATCATCTCAACCATTTTTATTCCGCTTACTTTTATTGTGGGCGTTTACGGCATGAATTTTTCGCGCACGGATCCCAATACCGGCAAGGTGCTTGTTTACAACATGCCTGAATTGTATTCTGCCTATGGTTATCCTGCGGTGCTAGGGGGAATGCTTTTTATCGTGATTTTATTGACCTATTATTTTTATCGCCGGGGCTGGATTACCAAAAAGTTTTAGAGGTGCAGTATATACAAAGGCAGGATGGAATGATTTGATCATTTTCTATTCTGATGTATCAAATGCACTCCGCATACCAAGCGATGCCAATACCCGGACCGTTAAATTTTTTTATTTTTCGTTTTGCGGTTCCAGTTTGATTTTTTTGAAATCGATGGAGATGGAGTTTACACAATATCTCAATCCGGTGGGTTGCGGTCCGTCATCAAAAACATGGCCGAGGTGTCCACCGCAGCGGGCGCACATGATTTCTGTTCTTTCCATGCCCAGAGAAACATCGGATTTCAAGGTAATTTTTGTTGAGTCGAGCGATTTGAAAAAGCTAGGCCATCCGCAGCCTGCGTCGAATTTGGCCTGGGAGTTGAAAAGAGGATTTCCACAGGCCGCACACACATAGACACCCTCTTCATTAAACTTCTCGTATTTGCCGGAAAAAGGCCTTTCCGTACCTTTTTTTCTTAGGATATAAAATTGTTCAGGGGAGAGTATTTTTTCCCATTCTTCTTCGGATGTATTGATTTTTTCGGTCATAGGGGATATTGTATTTTTGATTTCCGGTTTTGTTTGCGAGCAGGAATAGCTTGCACTTGCAAAGATCAGGGCAGGAATCAGTAGTTTTTTCATTGGTTTTTAGATAACAGAGGCAAATTAATAAAAGTATTTGAAATAATGTGAATAAATGAATACATTTAAGGTCAATTAGCTGCTTATGGTAACCACATACAAATTGTTGCGGGAGCGCGTGCTCAGTATCTTTGCATTGGATTTGCGCGCCTTGTCATTGCTTCGCATAGGTGTTGCGCTTTTGATATGGGCAGATTTGATCATTCGTTTTTCTGATCTCAAAGCACATTATTCCGATGAGGGGGTGCTGCCCTTGCAGGTTTTGTTTTCTAATGCTTGGAATGGGGGATGGGTTTCTTTGCATACGATGAGCGGACTATGGCAGGTGCAGGCGCTTTTGTTTGTGGTAGCAGGTTTTTTTGCCATTTGTTTGCTGGTAGGCTATCAGGTGCGGATTTCTACCTTTGCCTCTTGGTTTCTGCTTATGTCATTGCAAAATCGCAATCCCATGTTGAATCAAGGAGGGGATGATTTATTGCGTATGACTTTATTTTGGGGGATGTTTTTGCCTTGGGGTTCCTATTTTTCACTTCGTTCTTTGCGGCATCCGGAGCAGAAGCTTCGTCAAACAAAGTATATCGGATGGGCAGGGGCTGCCTATCTGATTCAAATTGCTTCTGTATATTTTTTTTCTGCTTTGCTAAAAGACTCTGCCGAATGGACACAAGAAGGCACGGCTCTATATTATGCCTTGAGCTTGGATCAGATGGTGTTGCCTCTGGGTAAACTGTTATATCCACATGCTGAATGGCTTCGTTTCTTAACCTTTGGTGTTTATTATCTTGAATGCTTTGTCCCCCTGCTTTTTTTTATTCCCTTTTACACTTCATTTTTCAGGGTATTGGCGATTTGTTTATTGTGTATATTGAATTTGGGTATTGGCTTAACCTTATATGTGGGTTTGTTTTTTGTGATAGGTATGGTAACGCTTTTGGGCCTCATTCCTTCATCTGTCATGGATAGATGGTATGGATATACCAATATCTTTAAAGAGCTGGCGATGGATGCTTTTGAGGCGGTGGAAATATTTTTTTTAAAGCATGTACATATCAAATTTGTTTTTCGTTTTCCGCTTTTGGTACGCAATGCATATTACCGAAGCATACGGAATGCTTTTGTGGCTTTTCTATTGTTTTATGTGCTGATGTCGAATTGTGGAACAGTTCAGCGCATCGGTTATGGGCCTGATAGTCATTTGCGCTGGATAGGGACCTTGCTACGTATTGATCAAAATTGGGGGATGTTTGCCCCAACGGTATTTAAGGATGATGGTTGGTTTGTGTTGGAAGCAAAAAAAATGAATGGAGGATGGATTGACATCAATCAAAAAGGAAAGCCTTTGCAGTATGCGAAGCCAGCAAAGATTGTTTCACTTTTTAAGAATGATCGCTGGCGAAAATATTCTGAAAACATTTTGTTTATCAGCAATAGCTATCTGCGGCCCTATTATTGCCATTATGCCCTTCAAAAGTGGAATCTTCAGCATCCTGAACAACTGCTTACGCAATTGAAAGTGGTGTATATGAAAGAGGTGAGCCTTCCCAACTATCAATATTCACCTCCGACTCATGAGGTGCTTTGTGAATGCAGCAATTGAGTTGTTGCCGTTATTCAATTGTGGGTATTACATTTTCAATTTTCCTTGTTGAGGGATTTTAAAAAAAACATATTTGAGCTTGGCGGCTCGATGGTTTTAAGGACAGTGGGTCAATACGCTTTTTTCTTTAAGGCCGCCGGCCGCAAGGAAAAACAAGGTGGCTATGATATGTAAAGAAGCGGTAAAATGTTTATTTTCGATGCGGATATCAAAAAAATATCGGTTCGGTAAGACGGCCGGAGGCCAATGGCTTCGCACGAATTGGGACAAGACGCTTAACAAAGGGGTTCGCTTTTGCAATTCAAAACGAAACCATTCATGTATTTGAAATCCCCAAGTAGCAATGGTATGAAGAAAGGCTACGTAAATAAGTAACCAATAGAAATTGTTGAGACTTTCTCCAGACCCCTCATGTCAAAACATTACCAATCCTAAAAATAAACATATATTTGCTGAGTAGTTATTCTAAAGAACTCAATTGCTTTATTTGTTATTTCATTTCAGCATGTAAAGATGATAAAGGAAGTAAAAAGCTACGACGTCCATAACGTAAACAGCTCAGATTTCTTTAAAAATGTTGACGATAAAACTGTTGAAATAAGCTATAACCGAGTTGGATAAAAAAACAAACGCAGATTATAAATGAGTAGATTAAGAGAACTTGATTTTTTACGAGGAATAGCAATCTTATTGGTCTTGTTAAGGCATATAACCTTGTTTCCTTTCACCACACAAATGGGTTGGATAGGAGTAGATTTGTTTTTTGTTTTGAGTGGCTTTCTCGTATCAGGACTACTATTTAAGGAGTATATTCAATTTGGGAACATCCAACCGAAGCTATTTTTGATACGACGTGGATTTAAAATTTATCCAATTTATTTTATTTTTTACATTTTGTATTTGCTGCCCTTCATTATCAAACACAATTTCAACAGCATTGGGTTCATAGCAGATATGACATTTACCCAAAATTATTTATGGGATTGGGGTTATGCCAATGCTGCAAGTTGGTCTTTAGCCGTGGAAGAACATTTTTATTTTGGCTTTGCATTATTACTATGGCTAGGCTTAAAGTTCCGTAAAAATCTGTTACCGGTAGATATAAAATATCCAGACAGCAAATTTTTTTTTGAATTATTTCTTATCTCATTATTGATAATTATATTCTTGTTACGCGTGTTCAGTAATTACGCTTTTCCCTTGCAGGTTGTGAAAAATAT
>CANKSK010000069.1 GCA_947485425.1 Bacteroidota bacterium
CATTTAGAAACCTCCACACATCGACATGATCCGCGTAATCCTTTAAATTTGGATTTTGTGTAGAACCAAAAGGCAGGACCTCAATTGATAATTCTGCATTCAATTGACTTTGCCCCACCAAACACTGAATTTCATTTTTGCATCTTTCAATCTCCTCATTAAGGTTGTTGATATCCGTATAAAAATCATAATGCAAAACGGCTCTTGGGGCATTCAAAACAGAATCATTCCGAATCATTAAAAATCCATTATCCAAAAAGGGGATGGTTTTCACCAAAAAAATGGCTTTGTTATATTCATAGTTATTCGCATACCTATTATTATGTATCACTGGGTAATTTCCTTCCTGTGCGCGAAAAAAATCATTAAAACTATAGTTATCAGGAACATATAGCTTAGAAACATTGCGACAACCTGCTCCAAAATAGGAAAATATATCTTTTCCAAGGTTTTTGAGTTCCTCCTCTGTTTCATTTCCAGTGAAAATAGCGCAGGAATTTCGGTTTTTTCGGATGATGTGGGGTACCTTACCAAAATAATATTCAAAATAACGGGATGAATTACCGCTACCGCTGGCAATGACCGCATCAAAATGTTGCAATTTTTGAACAAAATGAATATGCTCTTTAAATTCAGGATTCAATTTCACCAAATAATCAGCTAAAAAAGGCAATAGAAGATCGTCCTGAGCAGATAATTTGACTAAAATCTTGTTTCCAGACATCAAAACATAGAAAAAATCAAAGAAACCAGCCAAAGGGATATTACCCGCCATAATAACCCCAATATTTTTGGGTGCGCTATTTCCCTTTGCATCTGAATAACCTTGTAGCCAAGTCTCAATATTGTCCTTATCCATTTGATTTGCAATAGATTGGATAGCCAAAAGAATATCATCTTGTCGAAACCATTGATTTTGAACCGAAGTTTGGATAACCAAAAGTTTCAATTGCTGACCAGAATCATCAGCCAAATGATCAGAAGAAGAGTTAAAAGCCTTTAAAAATTGTTTTAAAAAGCTTCCCAAATGAGAAAATGCAGATATTCTATCAGATAAAGTCATATTCAGAATTACAAATTTTAGATTGCCAAACCCAGAAAGGTTCAAAAACCAAAATAAAGAAATGCAAATGTACTTATACCTTTGGCAAATTGACAATTGTTATATACTTTTGCGACAGAAATTTAAAAAAACAATAAAATGGCGATTAAAATAACAGAAGAATGCATTAACTGCGGCGCATGTGAACCAGAATGCCCAAACAATGCGATATATGAAGGAGGCACTGAATGGCGCTTTTCAGATGGTACAACCTTAAAAGGAATGGTACAACTTCCAAGCGGAAGCTCCATAGATTCATCTGCGGCTCAAACGCCGGTATCTATGGATTTATACTATATCGTATCTGACAAATGCACAGAATGTGTAGGATTCCATGAAGAACCACAGTGTGCAGCTGTATGCCCAGTAGATTGTTGTGTTCCAGATGAAGACCATGTGGAATCGAAAGATGATTTGCTCAGCAAAAAAGAAAAAATGCATTTATAATCTAAAAAATCCGCTTAAGGCGGATTTTTTTATATACTTTCAAAATCAATACCCCAAATACCCGTTAGGGAAAACATGGGAAAAATAAAGAATGTTTTTTTGTTGCTTGCAGGGAAGATCTTCGCATGCCTATATATTTATGGGGCATCCGATGTATTTGCGTCCGATAGTTTAGCCGTCGTAGGCAAACAAATACTGAACGGAGAAAACGACTCTATCAGAATTGAAGCCAACAAATACTTTCAAAAAAGCATAAAAGACATTCTTGTCAATGACCCTGATATGCGTTTTTCCTTTGACTCAATTCATAATGTATCCGTTCTTATTTCGCCGGACAAAAAACTACGCATAATTAGTTGGGCATTACCAGAAATCAAGAACAAAACCTATACCTATTTTGGCTATTTGCAAACCGCAAAATCAAAAAAGGTAGAAGGAGCCCTCTATGAACTCCTTGATCAAACCTCAAATATTGAGAATGCGGAAGATGCCAAGTTAACAACCGAAAAATGGTTTGGTGGGATTTACTATAAAATTCTGGAGAATGAAAGTTTCGGAAAAAAATACTATACTTTATTGGGATGGAAAGGAAACAATGCGCTATCTACAAAGAAGGTTGTCGATGCAATATATTTTATGGGCAAGAAACCTATTTTTGCCAGCAGTATATTTAAGGTGGAAAAAAAAATAAAAAACAGATTAATTCTTGAATACAATTCCATGGCTGTTGTTTCACTGAATTATGATGATAAATTAAAAATGATTGTATTTGACCATTTATCACCAGCCGATGCGAACCAAGCGGGTATGTATGAAAATTATGGACCTGATTTTAGTTATGATGGACTAAAATTTAAAAGGGGAAAATGGGAACTCATAAAAGATATTGATATAAGAAACAAAGATGAAAGGCACAAAAAATTTAAAAAGCCACAGCAAGGATTGATGCCCAAATAAAAAACATACAAGATCAAGTAAAAAAATAAATTCGAAATTTAAAAAATAAAAAAGATGTTTAAAAAACTATTTATACCAGGACCAACTCAGGTACATCCTGATGTTTTAGCCAAAATGGGCACACCAATGATTAGCCATAGAGGAAAAGATGCATCTGATCTTCAGCGCAGACTGACAGAAAAAATGCGAAAAGTAATGTTTACTGAAAACAAAATTGCCTTTTCCACAAGTTCCGGAACTGGATTAATGGAAGGAGCGATTAGATCGTCAACATTAAAAAAAGCGATTGTATTTTCAGTAGGTGCCTTTGGTGATCGCTGGGCTGAAGTAGCCAATTTAAATGGTGTAGAGTGTGATTTACATAGAGAAGAAGCAGGAAATCCCACGATGCCAGAAACGGTAGAGAAATATTTGGCAACAGGCAAATATGACACCGTTACCATCACGCACAATGAGACATCCACAGGTATTATGAATCCTGTTGAGGCGATTTCAGAAGTCATCAAAAGATACCCTGACGTATTATGGCTTGTAGACTGTGTAAGTTCGCTTGCAGGGGCAAAAGTTGAAGTAGATAAATTAGGCATCGATATTTGCATTACCTCCTCACAAAAAGCCTTGGCATTGCCTCCAGGACTGGCACTCTGTTCGATATCACCTAAAGCTGAGGCACGATTTGAAAAAGTTGGTAACAAGGGATATTATCTTGATTTAAAAAATCTAGTAAAATATATAGACAAAAAAGATCATCAATATACATCAACCCCTTCCTTAAGCCATATGTTTGCCTTAGACTATCAACTCGACCGGATATTGTTGGAAGAAGGATTGGAAACAAGATTTTTAAGACATCTAGAAATGGCTGAGTATACGATAAATTGGGCCAACAAATATTTTGAGGTTTTTCCAATGGGAGGATTTGAATCGCTCACTTTAACAACCATAAAAAACACAAGGGGAATTTCCGTTAAAGACTTAAATGATGCTTTAGGCAAAAGAGGCATGCAGATATCTAATGGCTATGGAGACCTAAAAGAAAAAACCTTTAGAATAGCCCATATGGGAGAACTTCAAATGGCTGACATGGTAGAGGTAACGGATGCGATCACTGAAATTTTAAAGTTATAATTCAAATACTGAAAACATGATACGAATATTAGCGAATGACGGAATCGATTTGGCGGGAAAAGCCATGTTGGAGGGCCAAGGATTTATTGTGATTACGGAAAAAGTAAAACAAGAAGATTTAAAAAACAAAATAAGCGAGTATGAAGCTGTCTTGGTAAGAAGTGCAACAAAAATCACAAAGGAGATTATAGATTCTGCACCCAATCTGAGGTTAATTGGCAGAAGTGGATCGGGCATGGATAACATTGATGTTGAATACGCGAAATACAAAGGCATAAAAGTGGTAAATACACCAGATGCCTCTTCCGAATCAGTAGCAGAACTCGTTTTTGCACATCTGTTTACCTTAAGTAGATTTTTACATGACTCCAACCGAAAAATGCCCATTGATGGAGCCGATAAATTTGATGAATTAAAGAAAAGATATTCGAAAGGAATAGAATTAAGAGGAAAAACTTTGGGCATCATTGGATTTGGAAAAATTGGACAAGCAACAGCAAGAATTGCCTTGGGTTTGGGCATGAACATAAAACCCTTTAAATTACATGCAGCAGAGGTAAAAATAGGAGTTGATTTTTTCAAAACTTTTATGGAATCAAGGGTAATGATTAACATGAAAACGGTTCCTTTTGAAGAGTTATTATCCACGAGTGATTTTATCACCTTGCACGTTCCCTTTCCCAAAGGTGCAGCACCAGTCATCACAAAAAAAGAAATTGAAATGATGAAAACAGGGGTGGGTATCATTAATACCTCAAGGGGTGGAGTAATTGTTGAAAAAGACTTACTAGAAGGGCTTGATTCAGGAAAAATTGCTTACGCAGGACTTGATGTATTTGAAGACGAACCCTTTCCGCATCAGGATATCTTAAGCCATCCCAAAATTTCTTTGACCCCACATATTGGGGCCTCTACACTTGAAGCACAAGAGCGAATAGGAATTGAAATGGCCAATAAAATCATTGATTATTTCAAATAATAGAACATAAAAATATTTACATTTAAAAAAACACAATTATTATGGCAATATTAAAGGCGTTTAAAGGTATCAGGCCAACCAAAGACAAAGCAGCATTGTTGGCATCAAGACCTTATGATGTGTTGAATTCAGAGGAAGCATTCATTGAAGCAGAAGGCAATCCATATTCATTTCTTCATGTAGTAAAACCAGAAATAGATCTTCCTTCGGATACGAATCATTATTCCATGGAAGTATATTTAAAAGGCAAAGAAAATTTCGAAAAATTAATGCGTGATGGAATCCTTTTGAGTGACCCATCCGATTGTCTTTATATTTATCAAGTACGTATGAATGGCAGAAAGCAAAATGGTATAGTAGGATGCGCAGCCGTTGAGGATTACATGAACAATGTTATTTTAAAACACGAACTTACTAGGCCAGACAAAGAAGAAGACAGAAAAAATCATGTACGCATAAGCAATATTCATGCGGAACCTGTTTTCTTTGCTTATAAATCACACGAGGAGCTTGACAACTTTATTTGGAATATTGTGAATACCTCTTTACCTGAATATGATTTTACAACTGAAGATGACATAGGACATTCGCTTTGGGTAATTCAGGATGAAAAGGAAATTGAAAACATCATCCGATTATTTTCAGAACTCAAAAACACCTATGTTGCAGATGGGCATCACAGAACTGCTGCTGCTGCTTTGGTAGGAAATGAAAGAAAGAAAAACAACCCCAATCATCAGGGCAATGAAGAATACAATTTTTTTCTAGCGGTTCACTTTCCTGATCAGCAGTTACAAATCATGGACTACAATAGGGTTGTAAAAGACTTAAATGGCCATAGTACTGAGAGCTTCCTTGTAGAACTGGAAAAGAACTTTGACATTTCAGAAAAAGGAAAAGACATCTATAAACCCAATGCACTTCATGAATTCGGAATGTATCTAGAAGGAAAGTGGTATTCATTAAAAGCAAAAGTAGGAACCTATAATGATAATGACCCAATAGGGGTTTTAGATGTGACTATTTTATCGGAAAAAATTTTATCACCAATATTAAACATAAAGGATTTACGGACAGATAAAAGAATTGATTTTGTTGGGGGGATGAGAGGCTTAGAAGAATTGGAAAAGAGGGTAAATTCAGGTGAAATGAAACTTGCATTTGCTTTATATCCTGTAAGCATGAAACAACTGATTGACATTGCAGATTCAAACAATATCATGCCACCAAAAACGACATGGTTTGAACCCAAATTAAGAAGTGGCCTTGTGATACACAGTTTGGAATAAAACAATATACACATTCAAATTTTAATCCGTGATAGATTCATCTCAAGTCCAAAATCTAATGCAAATCATTTTGCATAAAAACGCTACACTTGTAGCTGTTTCGAAGACAAAAAGCATAGATGAAATACGAATGGTATACGATTGCGGGCAAAAATTTTTTGGAGAAAACAAGGTCCAAGAAATTATCCTCAAACAAAAAGAATTGCCTCAAGATATCAAGTGGCATATGATTGGGCATTTACAAACCAATAAAGTAAAATTAATAGCCCCATTTATCAGTTTAATCGAATCTGTTGATAGCGAAAAATTGCTAGCAGAAATCAGCAAGGAAGCACAAAAAAACATTAGAACAATTGATTGTTTACTAGAAATTAAAATTGC
>CANKSK010000070.1 GCA_947485425.1 Bacteroidota bacterium
ATACAAAATTGACAATGTGAGAATTCGGTACCTTGGAAAAAATGAAGCCATTGGATATGCCACTGGTATTGATATGCGCATAAATGGAGAATTTGTCAAAGGCGTTGAATCCTGGGCAAGTCTATCCTTTATGAAAACGGAAGAAAACCTCACGGATGATTACTATTACAGCTATTCTGATAGCACAGGCAAAAGAATAAATCCCTATAGCACCAAATACACAGGAAGAATTGACAGCAGCAGAATAGAGCCTGGCTTTATTCCGCGTCCTGCTGATCAAAGGGTGATTTTTGGTTTGTTCTTTCAGGATTATCTCCCCAAATTCCCTACCTATAAGATGAATTTAACCTTGCAATTTGCAACAGGACTTCCCTTTGGTCCTCCAGGTAAGGACAGATACAAGGACATCCTTAGAATGCCACCCTACCGCCGTGTGGATATCGGTTTTTCAAAACAAATCATCGGTGAAAATGTTAAAAACCCTCCCCATCTGAAAGTACTTAAACATTTTCAGTCCATATGGCTAGGCGTTGAAGTATTTAATTTGCTTCAGGTAGACAATACCATATCTTACTTTTGGATTAGCGATATCAGAAACAGAAAATATGCTGTTCCCTCCTACCTTACCAAAAGACAACTAAATGTAAGGCTGCAGATTAAATTTTAATCTATTCGTATTTTATCCTATTTATTTGATTAAATTTATTCTTTTAAACTGGATAAACTTTTTTACCATGGATACCATTCAAGTTCAATTTTTGGGGGCCTCGGGCACCGTAACGGGCTCTAAATATCTGATCAAAGCGTTTGGAAAAAATATACTGATAGACTGTGGTCTATTTCAGGGCTTAAAAATCCTTCGTCTTGAAAACTGGAAACATTTACCTGTAAATGCGGCTGAGATAGACTGTGTATTATTGACACATGGCCATCTGGATCATGTGGGATACCTTCCCTGCTTGATGAAAGAGGGATTTTCAGGAAAAATACATTGTACAGAGCCTACACGCGATATTGCATCGATTATTTTAAAAGATAGTGCAAAGCTGCAAGAAGAAGAAGCAGATAAGGCCAATCAGTATGGGTATTCAAAACACAAACCTGCGGTTCCTTTATATACCTTGAAAGATGCTGAATTGACCCTTACCCATTTTGTTCCTGAAATTCGCGATGCATGGCATACCCTATCGGATCAAATACGCTATCGTTTTCGGTATGCAGGACACATCATAGGAGCTTGCTTTATTGAATTGGATTTGAACGGAAAAATCTATGTGTTTTCCGGTGATGTTGGCAGGGTAAACGATCCGCTCTTGCATAATCCTGAAAGACCACAAAAAGCAGATGTCTTATTCATCGAAAGCACCTATGGTGACCGAATGCACCCACAGGACGAGCCCATGGATGTATTTGAAAAAATTATTGAAGATACCCTTTCCCAAAATGGGAGGATCATCATTCCCAGCTTTGCAGTAGAAAGAACACAACTGCTCATTTTTTTGTTATGGAAAATGAGAAATGCAGGCAAAATACCTTCCATCCCCATTTATATTGACAGCCCCATGGCGGATAGGGTAATGAATGTATTTCTGAAATATGCCGAATGGCACAAATTAGATGCACAAACCTGCGAAGAGATGTTTAAACATATTCAGGTCGTTAAAACCATGCAGGAATCCATGGCTATCGTTGCAAAAAATCAAGCGGGCATTATCATCGCAGGCAGTGGAATGGCCACCGGCGGTAGGGTACTGAATTATTTTGCCAAATATTTGGGAGACCCCACAGCAACCATTTTACTGGTTGGCTATCAGGCTGAAGGAACCAGGGGAAGATCCTTATTGGATGGGGAAAAAAACATCAAATTTTTCGGGAAAATATTTGAAGTAAGAGCCAGAATAGCCTATCTACCCGGATTATCGGCGCATGCCGACCAACAGGGTCTGCTTGACTGGGTTAGCGAAATCAGCAATACACCCTCTAAAATCTTTGTGGTTCACGGCGAAAAAGCAGCCTCTCAAGCCCTTTCAGATCAATTAAAGCAACGCTACGCATGGCATAGTGAAATCCCGGAATTATACGCCACCCATTATTTGGCATAAGCCATTTGACACATTTTCAATATTGCATTTTTTTGGACAGATGTAATAAATAGGACCATTTTGGTTAAAAAAAGGCCTTGAATGTCGTATATTTGTGGTATAATTTGATCAGAAAATGAGAAAAATTTATACCTATTTGTGGATTCTCTTAAGTATGTCATCAACAAGCTTATCAGCTGATAATCATGTTGTTGTTAAAAAAAATATACTTGCACAAGAAACGATATCATTAAAACCAAACGATATAGCGTACGCGCCTGATCAAGGAAATAACCTGCACCTTACCATCACCCCCGCTGCATTGGGAAATGGTTTTGCACTGAGCTATGAATTGAATTGCAATTCAAAAATTCAAGTCAAAATGTTTAATATTTTAGGCACACTCGTTTACCAAAAAACGGACATGCGAAATCCCGGAAAAAATGTTGATCAACACGATACCGGTCCACTATTTCAAGGAATTTACATGATAGAATTTGAAATGCAAGCGGAAAGCGGAAATACCATCAAGTTATACAATAAAATGAATTTAGAAACCAGTAATAACAAGATCACCCAAGGAAGCAAGCCTGAATTATCTGTATACGATTTGTTCTCATAAAATACATATCCATTGAATACATTTTTTACAATATATATAGCCCTTTATAAAGTCATTTTTATTAATACGCTGGTCTTTTTCGTCCGGACAAATTAAATGGAAAACATAGGAAAAATAATATTGGTGGAAGATTCACCGGCAGATGTAGTGATTATCGAAAAAACACTCAAATCAGCTGGCTATCTATACTCCATACGCGTTGTTGACAGCAAAACAGATTATATCTATGCCTTAAAAGAATTCCAACCGGATGTAATTCTTTGCGACCATTACCTCCCGGACTTTAATTCCTTTGAAGCACTTCGAATTTTCAAAGAAATGGGGCTTAGCATTCCATTTATCATTGTCACCGGGGCTATAAAAGAGGAATTTGCCGCCTTGTTTGCCGCCGAAGGTGCTGATGATTACATCATGAAAAACAACTTGCTGCGACTTCCAATGGCACTGAGAAATGTGTTGAAATTAAAACGAGCGGAGCAAGAAAGAAATGAGGCCATCAAAAAAACAGAAAATAGCAAAAACCTGCTGAATGTGCTTCTCCAAAGCAATAATCAGTTCATGCTTTTTATCAATAGAGATGGCAGAATCAACCTGGTAAATTCCTATTTTGAAAAAATCATCGGGCAAAATGCCCTTGAACTAAAAGGCAAACTGATTTGGGAAATGCTATTCCATAAAGATGAAATTGCACGCTTCAGGAAAAGAATTGCAGACATCATCTTTAAACAGCAAACGGAGACCTTTGAAACTGAATTTTTAACCTACCAAGGTACCTGCATAAAACTGGCCTGCACTGCAGGATATTTGATTAACAATGGGGATGAAAATGAATCTGCCATCATAGTGAGTGGCTATACCTTACTTGAAAAAGGTTCTACCCTCAAAACAGGAGATTTTTTCCCTTCTCAGCTCAACCGAATTTTAACAGAAGACAACAAGGTCATCTGGTCTGTTGAAATTGGGGATATGCCGGACGTATTCATGTCGCAATCGGCTGAAAAAATATTTGGCATTCCACAAAAAGTATTTGCCATGCAGCCCAACCTCTGGAAAGAATTAATCTATCCACCGGATATGCCAATCGTTGAGCAGGCTTTAATAAAAATTCTTTCCGGAAAACCCTACCACGCAGAATTTAGAATTATCAAGCCTACATCAGAAATGATTTGGCTTGAAACCACAGTGAGGCCAGTGATGAATGAATCGGGCAAACTGACCCATGTAGAAGGGATTTCAACGGATATCACAGAATTTAAAAACAGGGAGACTGAATTAATTAACAAAGAGGCTAGTCACCGAAATTTACTGGAAAATATACAGGAAGGCCTGCTCTATCTTGATACCATTGGGAACATTCAATTTGCCAATAAACATTTCTGTTTCTTAACGGGTTACAATGTGCAAGAACTCATTGGAAAACCTTTTAAAGACTTATATGCAACTGATTTTCAACCGGAAAGCCATACCCTTATCAATGACAAATGGACCCTACTGAGTCCGAAGGAGATTAAACTGCTGAAAAAATCAGGTGAAGTCCTATGGATCAATTCCAAAGGTACCATGGTAAAAGATAAACAAGGCAATATCATCGGCACGTTTACAACCAATTCCGACATTACCGATCAGAAATTAAGTGAAAACAATTTAAAATCAAGTGTAGAAAAATATAGGCAGTTTTTTAATGAAAATCCCATGCCCATGTTCATCCTTGATATCAAGGATTTAACCATCAAGGACGTAAATGACTCTGCCGTTTCGCAGTATATGTACGCAAGAGACGAATTCAAAAAAATGAATTTATTTTCACTGCACCCATCTGAAGACTTGGTTAAAGTACAGGAAATAGTTGACTCCATTCATTCATATAAATCCACAGAGCCCTGGAGACATGTCAGAAAAGATGGCAGCATCGTTTATGTTGAATTTTATATCCATAGCGTAAAACCTGAAGATGATGAGCGCTGTATTCTCACGGTAAATAATATCACCGAAAGATTTAAGGAAATAGAAGAGCTCAATGTAACGATTTCCAATATGAATACCTTTATTTATAAGGCTACACATGATTTAAAAGGCCCTTTATCTTCCATTAAAGGCCTTGCCAATGTAGCCAAAATGGAAGTTCATGAGCCAGTAGCCAATAAGTATTTAGACATGATATATGAAAGCACCGGAAGATTAGACCATATTCTTCATGCGCTCATCGAAACCATGTCGGTAAAGAAAAGTGCCATCACCTATGAAGAAATTCATTTTGATATCCTGATACATGATATCCTAAAAAGGCTTGAATATGCCGATGGATCAAAAGATGTGGAGTTCACAACCCAAATTGAAAATACGAAATCTTTTTCAACAGATTTTAAAATTCTAAATTCAATTTTACAAAATCTGATAGAGAATGCTGTTAAATACAGAAATATTGCTCAGAAAAAGCCATTCTGCAAAATAGATATTCAAGATGTAAAGGATGGCATACAAATAACCATTTCCGACAATGGTATAGGGATCAATCAGGAAACCCAAGGCAAAGTTTTTGAAATGTTTTTTAGAGCGCATCGCGACTCCAAGGGAACCGGGTTGGGATTGTATATAGTAAAAGATTCTATAACCCGACTAGGTGGGACGATTCATTTGGATAGTGAAGAAGAAAAAGGTTCTGTATTTACCATTTTTTTACCGGATAAATCAGAAGCATCCATCGACTAATGTATTAAGGAATCACATTAAATTCTATGCCGTTGATGGCTATGGAGTTATCGCTGGCAAAAATGTAAGTGCCTTCGGGATACCATTGCGGAAAGGGCCAAATGCTATTGGTTCCGCTTCCAGAGGTTCCAGCAAATAAATTCCAAGCTGCTGTTTTTAAAACCCCTCGATCAGAACTGCCACAACTGCCACCAAAATAAACTGTTCCGCTCGCGCCAGCAGTTGGCCATGTCATTGCTTCCAATTTGAAAACCTTTCCCTGTGGCACCAGATAGCATGATGAATTCAAGCCCGTTTTGGCGATTACTTGATTAAATTGCAATGTTCCTTGGGCTTTGATTTTTTGCGCACCGAAGAGGCACAAAAAAACAAGCAGGCAAACTGAAATGCGAAGGGTGTTGGATTTCATATGAGTATCAATATAAAGGTCCTGAAATGCGTATCTATGCCGTAAATAAACAAAAAAATGACAAAATCACCAAATAATATAACAAATCACCTAAACATCAACTCCATAAAATAGCAAATTCCTCGAAATCAATTTAAAATTGAATGCAAGAAAAATTTTAAAACAAAAATATACTAAAAACGAAAGAGGTGTGTAAAAACTACACACCTCTTTCATTTTGAATTAACATTCAATAATTCCCAAAAAAATGAACGGTATTAATTGGATTGTATAGCACCAAGCATCTTGTTTTGAACGGGTACATTTCCATGATCAAAACTCAAATCGCTATCGTTTGTAGTTACTTGAATCATGTCTCCAACCATTTTTATTTGCTTATTTTCTACGCACAAAATGCGGTAATACGTAACACCCTTTCCTGGGTTTTTGTCAACAAAAGAAAAACTACTTACCA
>CANKSK010000071.1 GCA_947485425.1 Bacteroidota bacterium
TAAGGTATGACATGCTGAAGGTACCATTTTCCTGAGGTGAAAAACTCTTGAAGCCCTGACTGGTATTGTCAAATTTAAAAAATTCCGTGCTATTTTTGGAAAAATTCCGGTTGGCAGTCAAATCAATTTTAAGCCCTTTCAGGGGTTCCAAACTGGTACGGGCAGTAAAGGTCTGGGTATGGGTTTTCATAAATGGATTATTCATGGAAGTATCACGGGTAATCCATCCATTGGCACCCGCAATAGGACGGATATCGGCCTGACTACCAAACACAAATGGAATTCCAGGCGCACCAAAACCTTTGTCCATACCGAAAAACTGGGTTTTGGGCTTATAACCCGGCAAAGCCATGCCATTGGTTTCATTATAGGTAAAAGAAACGGTTTTCATGCTGATGATCACCTTGGATATAGCGGCCACTACTGGATTAATTTGATCCTTTTTAGCCTTTCGAACACTATCGATATAGGCCTGTTTTAAAAGAGGATTGGTTGGTATTACCGGCTTAAATCCTTTGGGCTTAGGGGGCGGAGGGGGTGCATTGCTATTGAGTTTTTTCAAAAAAGGCACCTTGTTGTATAGTGTGGTCATATTGAACTGACCTGTATATTGAATGGTTTGACTGTTTTGGATGGTATTTCCCAGTTCCGGTGCTACCATTGAAGCGGTATTCCAATCGTATTCAGCACCATAACGCAAGGAAGCGGTAATCCAATCGGTAATGGGCAGTTTGTTTAAAGGTAAAGTGTAGTTGATCGTGGCTCCCTGATGATATTTGGCCGTCCTTCCCCCTACCCTTACCCGATACAGATTGTTATAAATAGTATCCTGTTGTTCTTTGGTAGATATGCGACCAAAAGGCTCATCGATAATTGAATTGTTTAGAGCGGTAAAGTCGATTTTAATAGATTTGGTGAGGTCGTATTTAAAATCATACATGCGGGTCATGGTAAAACTCTTGGAGAAATTCTCAGGAATGGCAGCGCTGAACCCTGTGGTATTTCGGACTAGGTTTTCACTATAAAAACGATCCAAATCGGTTCGGAAGGTAAAATTGGTAGGAACAAAATTGATGTTGAGGTCTTTTATCGGTTTAAAATACTTGGATTTCCAGGCAATTTTAGAAAAAGGAGAAAAAGACTTGGGCTGCATGGTATAGGTATAGCCAATAGCCCCTTTATAGGTTTTACTGAGATCGTGTTCCAAGCTAATATTTCTATGAAAAACTTCGGAAAAGGAATAGGTAAAATTAAAATTTTCGATATCATAAAAATGACTTTTCCCTCCTACCCCTTTTACCTTTTGAATATTGGTAAAATTGATACTTTTTCGAAGGGTATAATCCTGAGAGATAAATTTAATAGAATCTCTTTCTTTTTGGGTAAGTTCAGCATTGTTAATGACATCAGAAAAAAGAATATCTGGATCTAATGGGTTGTATTGCGGATTGCTCACCGTTTCGCCATAAGCAAAATACATAGGGATTTTAAGTCCACTTTTTTCGGGGAAGAATTTTCCCATTTCCAAATTGGTAGCTAAATCATATTGATTGATATTGTTTCGGCTTCTTTCATTCAACTTTTGTTCAATACCTCCAAATCCAAAAGTTTTTCTTCCACCGGATAGGTTTAAAGTACCCAAATCAGCTAGCTTGGCAGTAATACGGGCATTTGCAGCCCAACCACCGGACTCATCAAAATCAGTTAATCGCAATTCATTGACCCAAACTTCGGCACATTTTGCAAAACCATCATCTGATGCTCCACCAATTCGTTTGGGATTGCGAATACCAATCATAATGGATTTGATATTGGCAATATTCGGATTGCCATAAATAGAAATTTTACAATTGCCATCTGCTACTTCATAAATTTCCGTTAGCTTGATATGTTGGCCATTTCGTTTTTGCTTTGCACTTTCGAGCTTGGCAAATTCAAGATTGATTTCATTGGCAGCATTCCAAATCTGATTGGGATCTGAAGCCCCCCAAGGTGTTGGAGTCAAAGGCACTTCATATTCATAATAATTTCCGGTAAGGTCACTACCCAACCTGATAAAAACAGTCAAATCGCCGGACTGTAAAGCCTCTGCAGAGTTTCCTGCTTCTTCGTGAACAAACATTCGCAAGCGTTTATATTGCCTCACATCTAAACTGGCATTTTTGTAACAAGCGCGAGAATCCCCATCCTGCAAATCACAAACCCTTAGCTGCAGCGACTGCTCATTTAACTTCCGAAGAGCTGGGTTTGAAGGATCAATGACCCTGTCAATTCCGGGTGGCAATACATAAGGTATGGGATATTTGGATCCATTGTCTTCCAAATTCACTGCGGAAATGTCAAAAGCCGTATTATTTTCTAAAGGAATGTATTCACTTCTATAGCGAAGATCCATCAAGTATTTTCTCCAATCGGTGCGCACCAATTCAAGGCGAGCGAAACGACAGATCACCGGCTTATCAAAACCTTTTAAAAACATACGAACAAAGCGAATAGACCTGAAATCTTCGATATTGCCAATCACTTTCATGTCATTCCCCCTCAGGGGTATTTTGAACTGATACCATTTCACCTGATCGGGTGTTCCATTGGCCAATGTAGTAGAGGCATTTACCACATTGGTGATGTAATTTTTACCAACTACCATATCAGAGGGGCGCAAACTTACTTTATACTGAAAATAACTTTCAGCTTCATTCAAGGTATTGTCACGGTTAATATCTTCCCCATCGGGGGTATTGGTAGAAGAAGTAGGGGTGCTGCCTGTAGACTCTGCAGAGTTACCCTCCTGACAATTGTATCTTTTATACCGTTGAAGGATATTCAAGTTATTGATACTATCATTTCCATCCCCTCTAAAATAATGATAATCATCTGCAGAAGGGTCATTTGACGCGGCCTTATAAGCACCGGAAGCCGAGCCAAATATATTTAACACACTATCAATATACATTTTTTTAAAGAACAGTCGCTCATTGGCATCATTTAATCCGTCTAATCCCACATCCTGAAAAACCCTTGAACCTGCGGCATTGTCAAAGGCATTCACAATGGCCTGATCTACAGGAACCCTTCCCCAACCGCTTAAGGTATCCCCAGCAAAGCCAGGAATAGCGACATCTTTTGTGGGCAATCCATTTTCAAAAGCCTTATAGCCATCACGGCAGACATCTTCAGAGATATTTCCCAAATTAAAATACAAATCCCCACCATTTGCGGAAGGGTCATAATGAAAAGGATCCAACATCCAAAACTCCATGGATTCAATATTGGCGGCCTCAAAATCATTGGTTTCAATACGCCTCATGATCCCCCCCCAGCGGGTGGTGGGATCTTTGAGACTTCCATCGGCATTTAAACCTCTTGTTAAGGAGGTGGGCAGTATCCCATAATTATAAGGCCCTCTTTCAGAGGGATAAAAAGCCAAATTGAGCAAAGAAATGGAGGTTGTTTGCCCCTGGATGCTTTGAGACCGATTTGGAAAAATCTCCTGCTCGGGAACCTCTCTTGCATAGTGGTTGGACTGCATATCTTTGGTGATATTTGAAGGGGTTAGCGAACTTTGTCTGGTAAACAAAGGATCTACCACATACCAAGCCAATTTGGAACGATTGAATCCATAGGATAAGTCGGTTTGAAAACCTTCAGGAAACAGTGCCGCCTGCTGTTGTGGGGTACTTGCCAAAGACCAAGAAGAAAATGATTTGATATCAATGGGGCTTCTGGTACCTTCAAAATCATCTATATAGGAAGTACCACCATCTCTGCCAATGATACTTGAATGACCGGGAACCAACTGGGCAAATTCACCGCTGACCACAACAGAGGATTGTTCTTTGGTATCCATAAAGGGCAATCTATCAATCATTTTGGTAATAAAGCGGGAGGTGGTTTTATAGGTACCATCAAAACCATAAATCAAATTGGAAATGGGCTCATCGCCAATATTAATTTTCTGGGTTAAAGGCCGCTCACTAAGCGTTAGTAAGGTAGCACCCACGGTAAAATCTTTGGAAATCAAATAGTCAAAGCGTGCGCCAATCATTGTTTTCTGCTGAATACTAAAAAGAGAATTGCTTTCCACATTGATTTTAATAGGCGTTCCTGAATTGGAAATCCCTTCATTGATAATTTTAACCCGACCCAAGCTGTAGTCTACGGTGTAATCCACATTTTCAGTGAGCTTAATCCCCCCGGCGGTGACGGTAACAGCGCCCTGGGGAATATTTACCGCATTCAAGGAAATTTCTGCCCCGGAGGCAGCCTTATAGCTTCCCTTCAGGCTGAATTTATTGCGTTCGGGAAATTGCTGAGCGGCACTTCGTGTAGAATCATATAATTGGGTGAATGCATACTTGTTGGCAAGTGGATCACCTGGTGCAAATTTCGAACGCAAAAAACTACCAAAGGGCTCACGCACAGGAAAATAGATCCTTCCATTGGCAGAATTGATGGTAATGCCTTCCTTAAAATCGAAAATACCATCGGGCTGAGGATCGAGTTTGGAATTCAATCTATCCAAATTCAAAACCCTTAATAGTGGAATACTTTTAATAGAAGGACCTCCTTCGGGTATAAAGTTGATATTTGAACCCGTTGCATCATTCAGGTAAAGCACATCCAAAATAAAATCTTTTTGATTTACCTGATAAGCCCCAATTGAATACACATTTTTCATCATCAAATCCCAATTGGGAAGTTGTGTGCTCACATTTGAACTTTTCAATAATTTGACAAAAAGATTTTTGGGTGCATTGATTCCATCAGTTGAAAACTCTCCCACCTGATAGGTACTGTCGCCGATTACATACTGAAAGGCAACGGCCAAAACAGCATCGGATGCCAAGGTTTGATTGAGGGAGATGTAACCCAGCTGCTTGTTCACGGTAAATTCAGTAGGTGAAAGCCGCTTGGCATTCTCCAAGCTTTCATAATCTCTTGTAGCACAAATCCTTACACCTGCTCCGGGCTTACAATAGCCAGAAAGGGTTTTATTTACATTTTGGCGGTCACGAACGGCTAAAAATTGAGGATCCAGGTTGATCATCTGATAGAGGTTATTGGCTCTATTCATAGGCAAATGAGGGACCGGGCCAAAAGCCTGATTAAAAAATTTATTGTAGGTATTGACCGTATCTTCACCCAAATCCATAAAAGCTAGAATATTACGGGTATTATCCGTTGTTCCGGTGCGGTTGGTTACCCAAACTTCTATCTTGCTGATATTTACAGAAGAACTGATAATGGGTAATTTAGCCAAAGCATTATCATAATGATCTTTAAAATATTGTGAAAGAAAATAGTGTTTATTGGCCTCATATTGATCCGCCTTTATTTCAAAGGTACTGGTCTGAGCGCCACCCTGCACCTCGACGGTAGATGTTTTTCCTCTTTGTTGAGAGAATATTCCAGTCATGGTAAGGCGTCCAAATTGCAGGGCTGTTTTGACACCAAAAAGGCTTTGGCTGCCCGTTATTAAGGTACCATTCAGGGGCAAACTGACATTTCCGGCTTCAATTTTTTTGACAATATCATCTTCACCACCAGTATAACCCAATTTCATTCTATTTTCAAAGTCAAATAAGGCCTCTGTGTTGTAATTGGTTAAAAGTTTCAGTTTTTCCCCAATATTTCCCGCCACATTCATTTGTATTTTCTCTTTAAAATCGAAAGTACCTATGCTTCTTTGTTTTTCGGGCAGATTGGGATTTTCATTTCGTGATTGGTTCCAGGCGAAAATTAGTTCGGCAGAACCTTGTGGCTTGATATCAATAACATCACTACCAAATATTCCTTTAAACAATTGACTGGGAATATGTAATTTAGGGATGAGTGATTTTTTTTGAACCACAACATCTTCATGGGTTCTTTGTTTCCAATAGTTTTCGGTAGATTTTTTATTTTCATTTTCCAGATATTCGTCAAAACTCATGTATTCGGAGTTCCGATAAAAATCTTTTCCAATTCGTTCATTGATAAAGTAATTTCCAGTCTCTGGATCATAATCCACATTGGATTTCACATTTGCAGGGTCAGCGAGATAAAAAGGGCTTTCACTCTGAGAAGAGGCCGGCTCATAGGGTTTTTTGTCATGAAAAGGATAAGGAAGAACCAAATCTGGTTTTGCTGGTTCGACCTTTTTCGCGCTATCAGCAGGAATGGTATCGGTAAACAAATGACGAAAAGAAACAGCCCTGCTGATTTTGGTATTCATTCCAAAAACAGCCGAAAGCAAAGTAAGAAGAACACCTGCCCCAAAAAAA
>CANKSK010000072.1 GCA_947485425.1 Bacteroidota bacterium
AAAGTGGTTATGAATTGGTACCTTATATCTCTGACTTTTTCCCCAAAGAGCAAAGTGCTTTGCGCTTTTATACCGAAATATATCCGGTGTCTAAACAATTGAATTCAGGTGATCGATATCTCTTGCATTATTATATCAAAAACTTTTCTTCCAAAAAAATATTGGCTGATTATAGTGTGTTTAAAAAAGAAGTCGCTGAACCCGTTGATGTTTTGCTTACAGAATTGGACATCAGCAAACTTCCCTCGGGGAATTATGAAATCATCATCGATATCATCAGCAGTACCAATCAAATTCTTGCTTCACAAAAACGATTCTTTCAAAGAAGCAATGCAGATGCTACCTTAGCAGAAACCGATTTCAGAACCATAGATGTGCGAAATTCCTTTGTGTCAAAAATACACAGTAAGGATTCGCTGCGCGAATATGTTCGCTCTTTGAGGCCCAAAGCCAATGAACCGGAAAAAAGTTTTATTGACAAGCAGGCCTCTGATGCAGATTCTTCCGTATTGCAACAATTTATTTTTGATTTTTGTCTGAAGAGAGATCGTGCCAATCCCCAAAGAATGTGGAATGCTTATCAAGAAAAAGTGAGATGGGTGCAAATGAAATATGGCACCTTAAATCGAAAGGGATATAATACCGATAGGGGAAGGGTGTATCTTCAATATGGTGCTCCAAATGGCATTTCTGAAGCCCCCTATGAACCCAGTGCTTACCCTTACGAAGTATGGCAATATTATACCGTTGGCCCCCAAACCAATCGGAAATTTGTGTTCTACAACCCCGATTTGGCCAATAATGAATATGAGCTCATCCATTCCGATGTGTTTGGTGAAATTTCTGATACTCGCTGGCAAATGAAAATTTTTAGCCGAAACAACAATACGCAGAACTTCGATATCCAAAAGATGCCCGATACTTTCGGTGGAAAGGCCAATGAGAATTATGCCCTTCCTAAATAGCTTTTTACGCATCTTTTTTCCTACTTTTGCCTGACATGAAAATTGCTGTCGTTATTTTAAATTGGAATGGAATTTCTTTTCTTTCCCGTTTTCTGAAAACGGTTGTGGAGTATAGTCCTGAAGCCACAGTGTTTTTGGCTGACAATGCTTCCACGGATGATTCTATATCCTATGTTCGCCAGCATTTTCCTTTCGTTGAAATCGTTCAAAATGCGTCAAATGAAGGTTTTGCAAGAGGATACAATGAAGCCCTCAAACAAATCTCTGCGGAATATTATGTTTTGCTGAATTCAGATGTAGAGGTTACCTACGGATGGTTGAATCCCATTATTCAAATGATGGAGGACAACGCCAATCTGGCTGCCGTACAACCCAAAATAATGGATTGGAATGATCGCAATCGCTTTGAATATGCCGGCGCAGCGGGCGGCTATATAGATGCCTTTGCATATCCTTTTTGCCGGGGAAGGATTTTTGAAAATATTGAATATGACCTTGGACAATATGAGGATGCCTGCGACATCTTTTGGGCTAGCGGTGCGGCCATGTTTATTCGTGCCCCTATTTTTCATGCGCTCGGTGGTTTTGATGAGGAGTTTTTTGCCCACATGGAGGAAATTGACCTCTGCTGGCGCATTCACAATCGGGGGTATCAAATTGCCTATTGTCCGAATTCTGTCGTTTACCATGTAGGGGGTGGCACCTTGCACAAAAGCAACCCCCATAAAACCTATCTCAACTTCAGAAACAACCTGATGATGCTCTATAAAAATGTGGAGAGCAAGCGGCTTGGGTTGGTTATTTTTATCCGCCTACTGCTCGATGGTTTGGCAGGTATTCAATATGTTATGCGTGGCAATTTTGCCGATTGCATAGCAATCATCAGGGCTCATTTTTATTTTTATGGAAATTTTAAAAAACAAAAAGCAAAACGCCTGTTGGAATCCCAAAAAAGAGTAGGGGAGCACCCTGCTAAGAAATGGATGTATTCTCGTAGTTTGGTTTTTGATTATTTTCTTTTTCAGAAGAAAAAATTTTCACAACTTTCCTGGCGTAGATAGAAAGCTTGCAATAGCTAGTCGGTAAGAATCCATGCCGAAGCCCGAAATACTTCCTTTGCAGGCTGCACCAATGAGCGATACATGCCTAAATTCCTCTCTGGCAAATACATTGGAGATGTGAACCTCTACAACCGGGGTCTTGATGGCCGAAATGGCATCCGCCAAGGCAACTGAAGTATGCGTGTAGCCCCCTGCGTTCAAGATGATTCCATCCACAGAAAAACCAATCTCATGGAGCTTATCAATTAAAATGCCCTCTACATTGCTTTGGAAATAGTCAAAGGTTATTTGGGGGTAATCCGCCACCAATTGGGTGTAATAGTCCTCAAATGACATTTGCCCGTAGATGTTTTTTTCTCTGATTCCCAACAGGTTTAGATTGGGTCCGTTGATAATGACGATTTTCATATGCAGAATTCAATTGGTTTTCCGCAGCAAGATATAGAATGCTGAGTGAATATTTTTTATTATTGCAAAAAATCCACCAAAGACTGTCTCGCGATTTTGTATTTTTATCCCAAAATCAACTTTGCAAAGCGATAATTCCAATCTCAAATGAACTGGCAAATACATATCAAAGGTTTTAAGTCTTTTTTGCAGTTGGAGCGCTCCCTTTCGCCCAATTCCATTGAGGCATACTTGCATGATGTGAATATGGTGGTGCAATTTCTGCAATACAAGAACTACGACCTCATGCCCGAACAAATGAAGTTTGGTCAGTATACCGAATTTATTACCTGGGTGGCTGAATTGGGAATGAGTCCGGGAACACAGGCAAGGGTCATTTCAGGTGTCAGAGCCTTTTATAAATATTTACTCATGGAAAATCTCGTCACAGAGGATCCAATGACCTTGATAGAAGGGCCTAAGCTGGGGCGGAAACTGCCTGATTTTTTAAATATTGAAGACATTGAAAAGCTGCTGAATGCCATTGATTTGAGTAGTCCTGAAGGAGAAAGAAACAAGGCCATGCTCGAAACTTTATATGGTGCTGGTTTGCGGGTGTCAGAGCTTGTGGGATTAAAAATTTCAAATCTTTTTGCCGATATTGGTTTCTTGAAGGTTGTTGGAAAGGGCAACAAAGAAAGAATTGTCCCCATCGGGGGAATGGCCCTGCGCCAAATCAAAACCTATATGGAACAGGTGAGAATGCATGGGCCTATCATATCCGGAAATGAAGATTATATCTTTCTCAACCGAAGGGGTAGGAAGTTGTCTCGGGTGATGGTTTTTATCATAATCAAAGACCTTGTTCGCATAACGGGATTAAAGAAAAAAATAAGCCCCCATACCTTTCGGCATTCCTTTGCTACCCATCTCATAGAAGGAGGCGCTGATTTGCGAGCAGTGCAGGAAATGCTGGGCCATGAATCCATCACCACCACTGAAATTTATACCCACCTCGATAGGGATTATCTGCGTTCCAATATCCTCAGTTATCATCCAAGGTCCAAACAGGGGAATTAGATCGTTTCTAAGGTTTTTTGGCCTGAATACAGGCTTTTTTGACCCTTTTTTGGGAAATTTATGAATCATTTCATTTTTAATAAAAAAAAGCGTATCTTTGTACCCCTGAAACAAAAATACAGGCCCCTATATTATGAGCTTTAAATCAACTACGCTTACTACAGTTACAAGAGATCTTTCCAAATTAGACGGAAAAACGGGAAATTTGTACGAAACCATTGTAATTATTGCCAAAAGAGCCAATCAGATTTCAGCAGAAATGAAAGAGGAGCTCAATGGTAAATTGTCAGAATTCACTACTTCTGCCGATAATCTTGAGGAAATTTTTGAAAACCGTGAGCAAATTGAAATCTCAAAATATTATGAGCGTCTTCCCAAATCGAATTTAATAGCGATTCAGGAATATCAAGAGGGAAAAATTTATTCGAGAAATCCTGCAAGAGAAGCTGATTCAGATTCAGGAAGCTCTCGATTTTAATTGTATTTTTCTGTTCCGGTGAACTGCCATGCTCAGGGATAAAAAAATATTGCTTGGCCTTACCGGAAGCATCTCTGCTTATAAAGCCCTTCTGCTTGTCCGTCTTCTTGTAAAAGAAGGCGCTGAAGTACGGGTGGTAATGACCCCCTCAGCGGTAAACTTTGTCAATCCGCTCAGTTTTTCTGTCTTGTCAAAAAATAAAGTCACCATTGATTTTACTGATAACGAACATCAATGGAATAATCATGTCGATTTAGCCCTTTGGGCTGATTTTTTTGTAATTGCCCCTTTGAGTTTGCATACGCTCTCCAAAATGTCTTCAGGAATTTGCGACAATATGTTGCTAGCCTGCTACTTTTCATCTCGCTGCCCCGTTATCATTGCCCCCGCTATGGATGTGGATATGTATTTACATCCTGTTACACAAAGAAACCTTCGGTCTTTGCAGGAGGATGGCTGTATCCTTATTGCACCTGAAAGTGGTGAACTCGCAAGTGGTTTGAGTGGAGAGGGAAGGTTGGCAGAGCCTGAGACTATTTTAGAAATTCTCAAAAGGCATAGTTCTCAATCCTTAACCTTTGATGGTAAAAAAGTGCTCATCACTGCCGGGCCTACTTATGAACAAATCGATCCTGTTCGGTTTATTGGTAATTTTTCCTCCGGGAAAATGGGGTTTGCCCTAGCTGAATCCCTAGCCGATAGAGGAGCTCAAGTCCATTTGGTTAGTGGTCCTGTTCATCTGCAGATTCAAAATGCCAAGATAAAAAGATACGATGTGGTTACCGCTGATCAAATGCATGCCAAATGCATGGAGCTATCAAAAGATGCCGATGTCATCATCATGAGTGCCGCTGTTAGTGATTTTAAACCACAAAATCCGGCTGCTGAAAAAATCAAAAAAGAACAACAAGAAATGATGCATATCGATTTGGAAGCCAATGTGGATATCCTCAGCGAAATGGGAAAAAATAAAAAACCAGGTCAATTACTTGTTGGATTTGCTTTGGAAACACAAAATGAAGTGGAAAATGCCATGCGTAAAATCAAAAATAAAAATCTTGATTTTATCGTTCTCAATTCTCTCCGCGATGCCGGTGCCGGTTTTCAGTCGGATACCAATAAAGTGAGTATCATTGATGCAAACGGAATGATAACCAACTTTGAATTGAAATCAAAAAAAGAAGTGGCCCATGATATTTCAAATATGATTGATACATTTCTTCATCCCAAATCTTTGGTGTAAATTTACGGCATGATTCGTAATCGGTTTGACCTATTTTCATTGAAAACAAAATGCCTTTGTATAGGGCTTTTTTCTTTGCTTTTTTTTGATGCCCAAGCCCAGGAGCTCAATTGCAATATCCAGGTTTTGTCTCCGCAATTGCAGGGTAGCGATAAAAAGATTTTTGAAACCTTGCAGCAATCTTTGTTCGAATTTATCAATAACAGAAAGTGGACCAACAACGAGTTTCTCAATCAGGAAAGAATTGAATGTACCTTTGTCATTACGGTCTCTGAGCGCCTTTCAGGTGATGAGTTTAAAGCCAGTTTGCAAATTCAAATACGAAGACCCGTCTACAAAACATCCTACTATTCTCCTTTGTTTAGTTTCAACGATCCTGATTTTACTTTCAAATACGCCGAATATCAGCCACTTGAATTTAATGAAAATACCTATCAATCAAATCTTACTTCTACCATAGCTTTTTATGTGAATATGCTTATTGCTTTAGACTATGATTCTTTTTCTCCCGAAGGAGGAACTCCTTTTTATCAAAAAGCACAAACCATTGCCAATGCAGCACAAAATGCAAATGAAAGAGGATGGAAGGCCTATGAGTCCACAAAAAATAGATATTGGCTGTCTGAAAACTTCCTCAATGAAACCTACCGCCCCGTAAGAAGTACCCTGTATCAATACCACCGCAGAGGTTTGGATGTGATGTCTGATAAAGTCGACGAAGGAAGGGCCGTTATCAAAGATGCCATAACTTCTCTGAAAAAAATAAGTGATGTGAGACCCAATACCTTCTTGTTGCAGTTGTTTTTTAATACCAAAGTTGACGAAATTGTGAATGTCCTGAGCAAGGATTTTCCGGAAGAAAAAAACAAAATGGTCAATATGCTCAATGAAATGGATCCAGCTAATGGCACTAGGTACCAATCGATTCTTAAAAATTAATGATTCTCAATATCAAATAAAATTCTTTTTAATTTCTTTGCAAATAAATTGAA
>CANKSK010000073.1 GCA_947485425.1 Bacteroidota bacterium
AATTAAAAAATGATACACAAAAAAACAAAATTCTGTTTTGTTCTCTTCCTAGGTATTTCCCTAGCAACAGCAGAAGCCCAAGTAGCCGTTACCAGCGCAGGCGGAAACGGTACCAATAGTACTGGGTTTGTAAGCTATACAGTAGGGCAATTGCTATATAATACCAATGCAGGTTCAAGTGGTTCGGTGGCACAAGGAGTGCAACAACCGTATGAGATTTCTGAGGTATTGGCATTAGAAGAAATTCAGGGATTAAACATCAAGCTTTATGCCTATCCTAACCCTACGACTGATTATATCACCCTAAAAATAGAAAATGAAGACAAGCATGAATTGTCCTATCAAATCTTTGATACCAGAGAAAGCGTATTGTCGAATGTAAAAATATATGGCAGCGAAACAAACATAAAGCTAAGCAATTTTGTCACGGGAATTTATTTCCTCAAAATAGTAAAAAAAAATAAAGAAGTTAAAACATTTAAAATCATTAAAAAATAAACGCGTCATGAAAAAAATATTTGCAATTTTAATTACCGTATTGATATCGATAAGTGCATTTGCACAATATGGCACTGCCCCTCAAGCGATGAGCTATCAGGCTGTAATCCGCAACAGTTCAGATGCCTTAGTTCAAAATAGCCCCATTGGCATTAAAATATCAATCTTACAAGGAAGTAGTACTGGACCTGCTGTATATGTTGAAACGCATACGCTACAGACCAATCAAAATGGTTTATTGGTCTTACAGATTGGAACGGGAACAGTCGTATCGGGTATCTTTTCAAATGGCATTTATTGGGGGCAGACCTATTTTTTAAAAACCGAATTGGATATTTTGGGTGGCTCAAATTATACAATGACAAGTACAACTGAACTATTGTCTGTACCCGTATCAAATTACGCACATGTGAGTGGTGCTTTACATGGGGCCTCTTGGAATTTTATTGGTGCCTATAAGCAATTTAACCAAGCGACTACTGACTTTTTAATTGAAGGATATAGTTTTATCAACTACTTGGGGGTTGATAAGATATCATGGACATGGAAACATCCATCTGTTGATAACAATTTAGATGGCAATTTGGATTTAGGGGAAATTGGATTTGAACATACCTTGTATGGGACCGTTTTGGGTAATGTGATTACCTTTCCCCCTCAAGATGTACAAGGAGATCTCTTCCCTCAAATGATTGGAACCTTAATAGGTAATAATTTAACAATAACATACGGATCCCCATTGGGAAAAGTGCTGGGATTACTTAAACAATAACCTTACAAAATCCTTTGTCAAGCACAGCGTCGCTGTTCTCTTGTCATCAAAATATATTCGTCTCTGCCAAATGCATGGAATGGAATTTATGATTACCCTATCCATGAAGAATTTGCCTGAAAAAAATCTGGAAAAATCGTTTTGATAAAATGAAAAGCCATAGCATATGCGGTCTTTTTCCCTTTGCTGACAGGTAGAATAAAATCTGATTTGGCATTTTTGCAATTTCTCATATTTTTTAAATACTTTTACACGATTCATATTTTCAAATTCCGATAAAAAGGAAAATATATGAGATGGTTAAACGATAAAATAAAGAAAAATGATTGCAAAAATAAAACAAGATCTATCATCAAGCATTGTCGTATTTTTAGTGGCTCTGCCATTGTGTTTGGGTGTGGCCCTAGCCAGTGGTGCACCCTTGTTATCAGGCATTATTGCAGGTATCATTGGCGGAATCGTTGTTGGATTGATCAGCCAATCCCATACAAGTGTAAGTGGCCCTGCAGCTGGTTTAGCGGCTGTGGTTCTTTCAGCAATCACCCAATTAGGTAGTTTTGAAACCTTTTTACTTGCTGTAGTCATCGCAGGGGTGTTGCAACTGCTAGCGGGTATGGCAAAAGGAGGGTTTATCGCCAACTACATCCCAGCCAATGTGATTAAAGGATTACTCGCAGCCATCGGAATCATCCTGATCTTAAAACAAATTCCACATGCAGTAGGATTTGACAGAGATAACGAAAACGATTTTACCTTCTTTCAAAAAGATGGTGAAAATACCTTCTCTGAACTGCTCAGTATTTTCAATTATTTCTCCTGGGGAGCCATCATTATTTCTGCGATTTCCTTGACATTAATGATGAATTGGGATAAGACACCCATGAAAAATTTTAAATTTTTCCCTGCATCCTTATTTGTTGTTATACTTGGTGTGCTTATCAATTTAACATTCCAGAATTTCTTCCCCGATTTAGCCATTTCAGCAGAGCATTTGGTAAAAATCCCCAAATTTGAAGGACTCAATTCTATTCTTACTTTGCCCGATTTCAATAAAATTTCCAACCACACGGTATGGATGGTGGCCTTTACCATTGCCGTGGTGGCATCCCTGGAAACCCTTCTAAATCTCGAAGCGGTAGAAAATATTGACCCCCTCAAAAGATCAGCATCGCCCAATAGAGAACTCATCGCACAAGGAATTGGTAATATTTTTTCAGGATTAATCGGTGGAATCCCTATTACTTCGGTGATTGTTAGAAGTTCCGTAAATATAAATGCCGGTGCGAAAACCAAAGCATCTACAATATTACACGGCTTTTTGTTATTAATAAGCGTTTTACTGCTTAGTCCCATCATGAACCTGATTCCTTTGGCTTCATTGGCCTGTATATTATTATTAACAGGATATAAATTAGCCAAGATATCCTTGTTTAAAGACATGTATAAAAAAGGCCTCAATCAATTTATTCCTTTTGTTGCAACCATTTTAACCATCGTATTTACCGATTTATTAATAGGGGTTGTAACCGGACTCGTGATCAGTATTTTTTACATTCTAAAAAGCAATTTCAAAAATCCTTTTGTGCTTCAAAAAGAAACTTTACAAGTCGATTAAACCTTGCGCCTGGAATTACCAAACCAGGTTTCCTTTTTAAATAAAGCGTCTATAAAAGATACGTTGTGGTGCATTCCAAATCAATCCAAAGTCGTTATTGATGCCACAAATTGCGATTTTATTGATAATGATATTTTAGAAATTATTGAAGACTTTAAAACAACGATTTCAAAAGAAAAAAATATCAAATTGAATATACTAGGACTTAAAAAGCATTACCAATTAGAAGACCACATCCAATTTGTAAATGTGCTCAATAAGGCTGATCAACAAAAAATGACCCCTGGGGATATTTTAGAAATTCTCAAAAAAGGCAATGAAAGATTTGTTACAGGAAATTGGTCTGAAAAATATTTAAAACACCAGGTAAATGCCACGGCCTTTGGCCAAAATCCTTTTGCCATCGTTTTAAGCTGCATAGATAGCAGAACCACCACTGAACATATTTTTGACTTGGGATTAGGGGATATCTTTAGCGTTCGGATTGCAGGAAATATTTTAAATGAAGATATATTGGGAAGCATCGAATTTGGTGTACACGAAATTGGTGCAAAATTAATTGTGGTTTTAGGCCATACCAAATGCGGAGCCATCAAGGGCGCTTGTAATCAGGTGCATTTGGGCAATCTAACCGGCCTTTTAGACAAAATCAAACCTGCCATTGAAATGGAAAAAACCATCACCGAAAATAGAGATGGATCCAATGACCTTTTTGTAAATAAAGTGTCCGAACAAAATGTTTTCCATACCATCAATCGCATACGCAAAGAAAGCGACATCATCGCAGACTTTGAAAATAACGGAAAAATAAAAATGATAGGCGGCCTTTATGATATAGAAACAGGCAAGGTAACTTTTTATGAATAATATGACCGATGTAGATTTCCTTTGCAAATAAAGATATATTTGCCCCTTTAAAGCGATGCTTATCTTAAGGGTATTGACTCTGTTAAGCGCAGGGTCTTACTGCACATGAAGCAAACGACCTCAAGACGCCGAACCGAACAGATGCCTTTTGATATCCTTCGTGAAGCGCAGCGCCCCAATGCACTTAAAACATCAGCAAGGGCAGAAAAAACATATATGATGACCATTTATATCGAAAATTTTAATTCTATAATCAACTGTATGAAACGACACACGAAACTACTCATGATTGTATGGACACTTGGCCTTTTTGCTTGTAACCCGCTTGCAGACAAGACAAAGGAAAAAGTGCAGCATTTTGACTGTAATTCCCTTACAGACCCAAAAGTGATCTATAAAATCGCCCAATCCATCATTGATAAACACAAAAACGACCAAATGTGGAATTTATCGGAAATGGATACGACAAACTTCTTTACGACTGAAGATTACTTTACAAATCCCACGACAAAAAACAGATTGGTACGCCTTGCTGGTAACGCAGGCATGTCTTCCGGCAATGCAAACAATTTGCTGATCCTCTTCTCGTGTGCAGACACTGTAAACATTGTTTGGTCTGGGCAAATAGGAGACTTCAAACCATCGGACATTAAAGATGTAAACGGTGACGGAATAAAAGAAATCGTTTGTTCTTCAGGTATGACTTGGATGGGAGAATGTAATGAGAATTATGACATTTTCACTTTCAAAGACAGCAAAAAAAATGTTCTTTTCACAGCACATTCTACCTCTGTTATAGACTGTGGTTTTGACAATTTAACAGAGCGATATAAAAAAGGAGACACGCTTGAAAACAAATTTGAATGTTCGCTAATCAATCTTCATGACAAAGCGTATCAAGTGAAACAAATCCACACCATCAAAATTCACAATGGCGGTAAGACAGACCCAGAAATGCTTCAGAATATCAAAGTAACTAAGGACACCACAATTATACAATTGCAATGAGAAATCTGCCTATAAAAGCACATTTGCAATAGGCTGCGATTTGTTGCTCCACAGACCATTATTTTGGGGGGAAAGGGCAGAAAAAAGGCATGATAAGCATTCATGGCGACAATGTAAACGCAGCGACCTTTTAAGCGGATTGAAGTGGTGGGGTTCTTTAGGGCAACTTTTTAAAAACGATACGTTTATTTTTAATATTGCTGATGATAGTACGAGGGGGGTATGGCAAGCGGCCAAGTTATCCAGGGCTTATACCCTTTATAGATGAGCGGTGACATTCATCCCGCCCATAGTTTGTCAGTATCTATGGTCGATGCAGATGCCATCGACCCGCGAAAAGTGAAGAAAATACTGAGCAGGCGTACTGAGGAAATCAGCGTCTTCTCGATCCTTAAATAGAAAAGAGTATCTGATATAAAATCTGGGTGTAGGTATTCATTGGCTTCAAAAATTCAACCCTTGAAGGGTTCAGCAAAAAAAGCAAGCCTTTTCCCGGTATTGCAGCTCCTGCAGCAGCACCGTCGGTAGTTGATAACCTTTGTTGGCTTGTCCACGCCGCAGGCGTGAACAAGATTTGCTGGTTTTGCTCCTGGACTAGCGAGGATAGTGGAGCTTTATCTCCTTTTCTTTACTAAATTAAATGAAATACCATAAGTAAGTTCTGTATCAAATTCGTTTAGAAGAATATCCATATATGACAGGCCAATATTAATATTAACTATACGTCCTAGCCTTATTGTGGTGCCTATACTACCAACTGGCTTTATAGCATATTCCTTTTCATACTGAGGCGATGTCATAATTCCATGATCTGTTAAAAATGAATACCCACCAAAACCTATTCCTAAATTAAGGGATAAAAAATTAAAAATTCTTATATTAGGACCAAGGTATAATTTAAATTTGTTTCCTAAATTCTTTACATAAGCAAGAGTATCACTAACAAAACCATTACGAATTACAAAATGGAAACCTACTCTATGATTAATTCCTGCAGTTTCAAATATTAAACCATATTTAGCAATTTCTCCACTCTCAAAACCCAAACTTGAAAATTTTTGTTTGTTATATCTTTCTGCATATCGCGTATTTTGTTCCAAACTTTCCAATTGATTCTTTTTCTCTTTTTCAAGTGCTATTTTTTTCTCATAATCTATTTGCTGTTGTTTTGCAATTTCTTGGTCTAAAATTTTCTTTTTTTCCTTTTCAAAACTCAAATTATCAATTGGATACACTTTTAAAGATTCTCCAATATGATAAATATCCTTATATTTATCTTCATTGTTGGCTGTGCTTTCATATTCCACCAGATATTTAGCACATAATAGCCTGGTGTCTTCTAATATTTTATAATCATGTAAAGGCGCTTTCTCAATTATTTTTGACTGTGCCTTTATAATCATGTAAAGGCGCTTTCTCAATTATTTTTGACTGTGC
>CANKSK010000074.1 GCA_947485425.1 Bacteroidota bacterium
TTTTAAATATTCCAAATGCGATGACGCGTAATTTATTTTGCACGATGTGTGCGCCCTGCATGAGCATTGCACATCTATTGCGATGGTGGATACAAATAGCCTGTTATCTGATGCTTGCTGCGGTCTCTGTGTTTCAACCTGATTTGGATACAGGGTATCCGGAAAGGCTTTGAGCAGCTCCCCAAAGGCTTTTGCGGTATATGGGATGTGCCATATTTGTTTTTCCGCGCGGTATTCAGCGCCCTGAATCTTTCTAATGGCTTCCTGATGCGCGTTTGTCATCGAAAAGGCGAGTGCAATACGCTCTTGTTGGTTGATTGTTTTTTTTGAGGCTATCATTTTTCAAAAGTTTGACAGTAGAATCTAAAATACCTAAAAATAGACCAGCGCAAATATATAATCCTTCCACTTTTAAACCAAAACCGATCTCTCTCCCTCTCCCTCTCTTTCCCGCCTCTTTCACACGCTCTAACGCCTATTTTTCCAGTGTAGCAAAGCATTTTCATTGGATTTACCCTAATTTAAATTTGTATAAACAATTTTTTTACCCTAACTTTATGCATAAAAACATTTTTTTTTACCCTAACTTTGTGTAATGTTCAAAAGAAGTATCATCGAAGAGTTGGAAAAATGGGCGGTAAAAAAAGACCGCAAGCCATTGGTTCTCAGGGGTGCCAGACAGGTTGGAAAAACAACGGCTGTAAACCAATTTGCAAAGCAATATAATCAATATCTCTACCTGAATCTTGAGCTGAAAGAAGACAAGGCTCCATTTGAACGATTTACAAATGTGCAGGAGTTGGTGGAGGCTTTGTTTTTTATTAAAAATAACGTGTTTCATAAAAGTCGCAAAACACTGATATTCATTGATGAAATACAAGAGGTTCCCGAAGCCTTGAATATCCTTAGATATTTTTATGAGCAAGCACCAGAAATTCATATCATTGCTGCTGGTTCTTTGCTGGAAACCCTTTTCGATAGGCATCTGAGTTATCCCGTCGGAAGGGTTGAATATATGGTCATGCGACCTGCTTCATTTTCTGAATTTCTTGATGCTATAGAAGAACATGTGGCTTTGAAACAATTGAAGTCCACACCCTTTTCTGCTTATGCTCATGATAAATTATTGAGACTTTATCATACGTATGCCATGATTGGTGGGATGCCGGAGATTATAAAACAATATGCAAAAAACAGAGATTTTGCCTCTCTGGCTTCCATTTATGAATCTTTAATTGTTTCATATATGGATGATGTGGAAAAGTACGCATCTTCCTCAAAACAACTCCATATCATCCGACATGCCATCAAAGCTTCATTTGCAGATGCTTGCAAACGAATTAAATTTGAAGGGTTTGGCCAATCCTCTTATGGCTCCCGTGAAATGGGCGAGGCCTTACGAGCCCTTGAAAAAGCCTTGTTGATTCAGTTGGTATATCCTGTAACAGGATTCACACTTCCTGTTATACCAAATTTAAGAAAATCACCTCGCTTGCATGTACTAGATACAGGTCTACTCAATTATTTTGCTGGTCTACAGAAAGATATATTGGGCACTAAGGACCTGAATTCAGTTTACAATGGCAGTATCATTGAACATCTTGCAGGGCAAGAACTACTTGCCACTCAATTCAATGCCTTAAGTTCTTTGCATTTTTGGATTCGAGAAAAAAAGACTTCTTCTGCCGAAGTTGATTATGTTTATATTTATGATGGAAAGCTTATCCCTATAGAAATAAAATCAGGTTCTTCCGGGAAATTAAAATCGCTGCATATGTTCATGGATAAAGCACCACATACAATGGCTATTCGATTTTATGCCGGTGATCTTCATATAACAGATTGCATAACATCATCTGGAAAAAAATTTCATTTGCTAAATCTCCCATATTTTTTAGTTTCTCAATTAAAAAATTATTTGAAGTGGTTTGAACTTGAATTGAAAAAATAAAAGTCTTACTAAAATCATCTTTCTCTTTCACCCTCCCTTCCATACTCCTATTTTACTTCGTTAACGTAAATAAAAATTTACAATAAACATATTAATGTAGCGAATTGTTTATATTAATGAAAAATAAACGCCAAAATCACTCACGCACTGGATTTCCTCCCCAAAGCGCTTCTTTCCGATTGTAAAAACGGAAGCAAAGGGCGAAGCCTTTATGAATCGCCCTTTCATATCATAAAAAAACCTTTTTTTATGCCTTGCTGAAGATATAAAAATCCGCAATAGATCCTTTTTTCCCGTCTGCACGCAAGGGATATTCGTTGGGGATGTGCGCGATTTGAATAAAGTCTTTCCTGTTTTTTTCTATCCAATCGGTGAACTTGCGGTTTTTTACATGCGGGGCAAGGCTTGCTGGATTTTCATTGGTATTGGAGGCATACACAATAACATATTTTGTAGAGGCCTGAAAAAGATTGTTCATGTATTGCGCATAGACCTCATCTTCGATGAGATGGTAGATCACATCCAGCGACATGCTCAGCTCTGCGGTGTCGTTTGCTAGCGCTGAAATGTGCTTAAACGTTTTGGATGCATCCTTGCTGAACAATTGGCGACAGAGCTCTACGGCATCCGGACTCACATCATATCCGGTGTATTTTTGCAGCTTGAGATATTTCAATTGGTTGCCATCGCCACAACCCAGCTCAATACTGGATTGGATGTGATTTTTTTCGGCGAAGTCATTGATGATTTTGCCTTTGAATTCGGCCAGCTCATTATAGGAACCATCGCCTGAATTGCCTCCCTTTTGGTATCTTTTGATCCAATAGTTTTCTGATCCGTCAAATTTTTTATTTCCGGCAAGTTTGCTCAGTATTGAACCAAGGAAAGGTATTTTTTTCAAGGCGTTTATCATCTGTTTTGTGTGTTTTTTAGAATGCCATTAAGCTTTAATTTGCCCTCTGATAATATTGAGTGCGCCACCTGCTTTAAACCATTCGATTTGTCCGGCATTGTAGGTGTGATTTACTTGGATTTCATCTCTCGTTCCATTTTCATGGTTCAACACCATGGTAAGGGGAACACCGGGGCTGAAAGTGGTAAGTCCTAGGATGTCGATGTGATCTGCTTCTTGGATCTTGTTGTAATCTTCTTTGTTTGCGAAGGTAAGGGCCAGCATGCCTTGTTTTTTTAGATTGGTTTCATGAATTCTTGCGAAGGATTTCACCAAGATGGCTCTTACACCCAGAAAGCGTGGCTCCATGGCTGCATGCTCGCGAGATGAACCTTCTCCATAGTTTTCATCACCTACCACAATACTGCCGATATGGGCAGCCTTATAGGCTCTTTGAACCGCTGGTACCGAGCCATATTCTCCGCTCAGTTGATTTTTAACCTTGTCGGTTTCTTCATTGAATGCATTGAGCGCACCAATGAGCATGTTGTTGGAGATATTGTCTAGATGTCCTCTGTATTTTAGCCATTTTCCGGCCATCGAAATGTGGTCAGTGGTGCATTTGCCTTTGGCCTTGATGAGCAATTTGAGTCCTTTGAGATCGGTTCCTTCCCATGCGGCAAAGGGATGCAAAAGCTGCAACCTGTCAGAGGTAGGCGAAACGGCTACTTGCACCTGACTGCCATCGGCCGCAGGGGCCTGGTAGCCGGCATCTTTCACGTCAAAGCCCATAGGTGGTAGTTCATACCCTTGGGGCTCATCGAGTTTTACCTTTTCTCCCGTTTCACTGGTAAGGTAATCGGTCAGCGGATTAAACCTCAGGTCTCCAGCAATGGCCAAAGCCGTTACAATTTCCGGTGATGCCACAAAGGAATGGGTATTGGGATTGCCATCATTTCTTTTGGCAAAGTTTCTATTGAAGGAGGTGATGATGCTGTTTTTTTTCAGCGGATCGTTGGTGTGTCTTGCCCATTGGCCTATACAGGGGCCGCAAGCATTGGCAAGCACTACACCACCCATTTTTTCGAAGGTGTTCAGCAGACCGTCTCTTTCTACGGTATAGCGCACCATTTCGGATCCAGGGGTGATGGTAAATTCAGAACGGGTTTTCAAACCTTTATCAATGGCTTGCTTTGCCAAAGATGCTGAGCGGCTAATGTCTTCGTAAGAAGAGTTGGTGCAAGAGCCGATGAGGCCTACTTCCAACTCTGCTGGCCATCCGTTGGCTTCAACGGCGGCTGCGAATTTTGATATCGGCCATGCCAAATCCGGCGTAAAAGGGCCATTGATGTGTGGCTCTAATTCAGAAAGGTTGATTTCAATAACCTGGTCGAAATATTTTTCGGGGTTGGCATACACTTCCGAATCGCCTTGTAGGTGCTGGGCAACAGCATCCGCAGCGGCAGCCACATCAGCCCGATTGGTGCCTTTGAGGTAGTCAGACATTTTTGCATCATAAGAGAAGATGGACGTGGTAGCACCTATCTCAGCACCCATGTTGCAGATGGTTCCTTTTCCTGTGCAGGAAAGGCTTTCGGCTCCAGGGCCGAAGTACTCCACAATGCTGTCAGTACCCCCTTTTACCGTTAAAATGCCAGCTACTTTTAGGATCACATCTTTTGCCGATGCCCATCCACTGAGTCTGCCGGTTAATTTGACACCGATGAGTTTTGGAAATTTCAGCTCCCAAGGAAGGCCTGCCATCACATCGCAAGCATCTGCACCACCTACGCCTATGGCTATCATGCCAAGGCCTCCAGCGTTTACCGTGTGAGAGTCCGTGCCAATCATCATGGCGCCAGGGAATGCGTAATTTTCAATTACCACCTGGTGGATGATACCGGCACCAGGCTTCCAAAAGCCAATACCATATTTATCGGAAACAGAGGAAAGAAAAGCATAAACTTCTTTGTTGGATTCCAAAGCCGTTTCAAGATCTGCTTGGGCGCCTGTTTTGGCCTGAATGAGGTGATCGCAATGCACAGTAGTTGGTACCGCCACACTTGGGCGTCCGGCTTGCATAAATTGCAAAAGAGCCATTTGGGCTGTTGCATCCTGCATACACACCCGGTCAGGGTTAAAATCGACGTATGAGGTCCCCCTTGCATATATTTCGGTTGCATTTCCCCCACTAAGGTGGGCATATAATATTTTTTCGGTGAGCGTCAGTGGTCTGCCGGTCAACGTTCTTGCTGCTGTAACGCGCTCTCCGAGCGTGGAATACAGCGATTTTATCATTTCAATATCGAAAGCCATAGCCTAATTTTTATCATTAAATTAAGCCCGCAATTTACTAAAATTTATTGCCGCGATTCTCAAAAAAAAGGATAAAAATTGGAAAAGATGATAACTATCTGTTTTTTTTCAGATGGGTCTCTAAAAAAGTGGCGATGCTGCTTGCTGCCAATGAATCCGCAAATTCGTTGGGATGGGCGTCAAGGCTATTCACCACCAGATTTTCTGCAGGGTAGCGGCGGTATAGGGGCAGTAAATCTAGGTGCGCAATACCTTCTGATTTCCACAAGCTATCCATCTCTTGGTGCACAAAGCCAAAACGGTAGTCTTTCCATGGGCTATTTAAAAAGGGAAAGGTGACGGCCAAAAACTGCCCGCCTTGCTTTTCTACAAATTGCGACAGGGCCTTGAGGCTATCGGTTTGGGTTTTCCAGATGGCATTGGAATAAGCTTGTTGCAAATAGGTATAATAGTTTTTTACATAATCCGATCGTTCGGGCATAATGGCATGTATCCAGGTGTTGATAAAATAGCTGCTTCTCTCAAAATATCCGGCTTCCTGAATTTTTTTGTTGGCTTCTTCTTCCATCAGTTTCATCTCTGGAACCAGGTAATCGATATCGTTGAGGCAGTAACACAGAACGACAAAATCAAACTGATACCTATTTTTCCTGCAAAACTCCAAAAAACGCAACTCCGTATGGGTATCTCGGCCCCTTCTTGCCAAGCAATGTATTTCCCATTCGGGATATTTTTTTCGGATGATGTTGGCAAATCGATCATCCACATTTTTGATGCCCAAGCCTTCTGTAAAAGAATCTCCCACAAAGGATACTCGGTTATTTTTCGTGGGCTCTTTTTGGGATGAATAGTTTACATTGTCTCTGATCTGTACATTGTTAAATGTATAATGTCTTTGCCCCCATCTTTCGCTCAATTTATATCCCCCAAAGCCTTGTGTTCGGTCGACAAAAAAACGGTAGTAGGTTTCTCCACCGGCAAATACCACAGATAAAA
>CANKSK010000075.1 GCA_947485425.1 Bacteroidota bacterium
AACAAAACCCATAAAGATATGCCTATTACCCTCCGATTAGAATCTGAATTTGGCTATATCATTATGGTTGGGAAAAATGTTACGGTGCCTAAAGAATCAAAAGCTGAAAATGAATTTTTTATTTACGTTCCTCGAAATCAATTAGTAGATCGAAAAACAAAATTTCTTATCGCTATTTATAGCGGTGATAAAAAAATCCAAACGATTAAAACAAATTTCCTAGGGCCTATTTCTAACAATTAATCAGGTTGAATGATTATTAAATAATAATAAAATGAAAATAAGTTGGGGTTATAAAATTGTTATACTATACTTAGGCTTTGTTTTTTTAATACTTTTTATGGTATTTTTTGCTAGCCGGCAAAAGGTCGATCTGGTAGCCAAAGATTATTATGAACAAGAGCTCGCGTATCAAAATAAAATCAATCATAAAAATGCCTCAAATAGTCTTAAAAATAAGCTATCATGGGTAATAGAAAAGGGTGAGTTGACACTAGCGTTTCCTCCTGAATGTAGAGGGTATAAAATCAAATCAAATTTGTATTTTTTTAGACCGTCTGATGTAAATTTAGATAAAAAAATGGCTTTGGTAGAGGATACCTCTCTTGTTAAAAAAATTAATTTGAAAAGCCTTGAACGTGGTTTGTATAAAATGCAAATCAGTTGGAGTGCAAATACTAAAGAGTATGATGACGAAGGTTTAATCAATATTAAATAAAATGTTTTTTTTGATTGCTATTTCTTTGGGTTTTTTAGGAAGTTTTCATTGCATTGGCATGTGTGGCCCTATTGCATTGGCAATTCCTGTAAAAAATAAATCCTTCTGGTCTTTGGTTTTTGCATCCTCTATTTACAATATGGGCAGAGTAGTTACCTATTCAATTTTAGGTTTTTTTTTCGGATTAATAGGAAAGGGATTTGCCATCGCAGGTTGGCAAAATATTCTGTCTGTTTCCTTAGGCTGCCTGCTTCTAGGGTTTGTTTTTTATCCGCAGCTTAAATTCAAAGGGTTGAATGCAGCTTTGGATTTTCTTTTTTTAGATAAAATAAAAAATATCTTACGAAAACTTTTTGCTCAACCTGCTTATTTTACTTTGTTTTCAATTGGTCTTCTTAATGGTCTATTGCCTTGTGGTCTGGTTTATCTGGGCATTGCCGGGTCAATGGCTACATCGGATCCTTTTCAGGGGAGCATGTTTATGGCGGCTTTTGGCTTGGGTACCTTGCCTGCAATGCTTGCCGTTTCCTTTGCTAGAAATTTTATTGGTATCCGCTTTCGCGAAAAGATAAGACAAAGTATTCCTGTTATGGTTACTTTAATGGCGGTATTACTTATATTACGTGGAATGAATTTAGGTATTCCGTATGTGAGCCCCTCTCAAGAAAATCATAGTGGTATGTTGCATCACCAATGTTGTAAGATGAGGAAGTAGATTTACATGTGGAGAATAATTTTTAATTGAAAAGGATATGAGTATGCATTGGCCCAAGCTTTCTAGCGATCAAATTAAATTTCGCGTTTTTGAAGCATTGAAAAAAAATATTAACTACAGGGAAGCGCCAATCTTTGGTTTGCCAGGTACATATCTAGATGCAGAGGTATTTGATAACCGAGAAGCTTTTTTGGAAAATGCCCCCTTTCTTTCAACATTCATTGCAAATCCCAATCACATTGGCGTACATACGTTTGGAGAAACGGATCCTATTTTTAAAGGTACCCAAAAAATAGAGGCTGACTTGATTCGGATTTGTGCCGAAGAAATTTTATGTGGAAGCCACAATGAACAAGATGGCTATGTGTCTTCGGGTGGAACAGAAGCCAATATCGAAGCTTTTTGGATTTATCGCAATTATTTTTTGCGTTCTTATGGTTGTCATTTAAATCAAATTGCCCTTTTGTATTCCGAAGATAGTCACTATTCAATTGCCAAGGCTGCTAATTTGCTTCAAGTGAAATCCATTGTCATAGCGGTTCATCAGGAGACTAGAGAAATTCATTGGCATGATTTTGAAAAGAAAATTCAGATGGCTTTGGCCATGGGGATAAAATATTTTATTGTGAACGTAAACCTTTCTACCACCATGTTTGGTTCGGTTGATCCTATTGATTTAATGACCACTTACCTGAATCAAAATGACTTGATCTATAAACTTCATGTGGATGCGGCTTTTGGTGGCTTTATTTTCCCTTTCGTAAGCCCTGATAGCAGTTATTCTTTTAAAAACCCAAATATTACCTCCTTTTCCTTAGATGCACATAAAATGCTTCAAACACCTTATGGTACAGGTATTTTCCTTATTCGTAAAGAATTTATGCAATATGTTTGTACCCATGAGGCTACCTATGTGCCCGGAAAGGATTATACCTTATGCGGCAGTCGCTCTGGTGCCAATGCCATCGCCATTTGGATGGTACTTCATAAATATGGTTCTGAAGGTTGGAAATTGAAGATGCAAGCACTAGCTGATCTTACCTCAAATTTCTGCAGCCAGCTAGATCAAATGGGTATCGATTATTTTCGCAACCCAGGCTTGAATATAGTGGCCATTAAAGCAGGTTTTATAAGTGCCCAATTGGCAAAAAAATATCACCTGGTTCCCAATGAGCATTCCGAAAATATCCAATGGTTTAAATTGGTAATGATGCCACATATCTCCTTGGATAATTTGAGTATTTTTCTTGCGGAATGGGAATCTGAAAGGCAGGTAAAATGCTAAAAAATATGTACTTTTGCAGTCACAATTTATGAATACAGAAAAAGCAATGAATATACGAGTTACAAAAGAATTTAAATTTGAAATGGCACATGCGCTCTTAGGTCATGATGGCCCTTGTAAAAATATTCATGGTCATTCTTATCAGCTTGCCGTTACCTTAAAAGGCTCTCCCATTATTCATGCTGACAATCCAAAAGCAGGAATGGTTGTGGATTTTTCTGATATCAAGAAGTTGGTAAATAAAGTGATTGTTTCTCCTTTTGATCATTCTTTGGTTTTAAATAATAAAGTGCCTAGTTCGCTTTATGATGCTTTGTCAAACCAGAAATTAATTTTGTTGGATTTCCAACCCACTTGTGAAAATTTGCTCATCCATTTTGTGAAGGCATTAAAACAAGTTCTTCCTGAAGATATTTTCTTGCACCATCTTCTCTTAAGAGAAACCGCAACCTCCTATGCCGAGTGGTATGCTGATGACAACAGCTAAAATGAAAAGTTTAATTGAAAAATACAACGTAGCGGCCCCTCGCTACACCAGTTATCCAACAGTTCCGTATTGGGATACCAACCCACCTACTCTTTCCAATTGGAAAGAGATGGTACAAAACACCTTTTTGTCCGGCAATAAGGAGGATGGAATTAGTATTTATATTCATTTGCCTTTCTGTGAAAGTCTTTGTACCTATTGCGGATGCAATACCCGCATTACCGTTAACCATGCTGTTGAAGTGCCTTATATCGATGCTTTACGCAAAGAATGGTCCATGTACCTATCGCTTTTTGATGATAAACCAATCATCAAAGAGGTTCATTTGGGTGGAGGTACTCCTACTTTTTTTAAGCCCGCCAATCTTGAAATGCTCCTACAAGGAATATTTTCTCATGCAATTTTATCTCAAGATGCTGAGCTGAGCTTTGAAGGTCATCCCAACAATACCACCACTGAACACCTAACTGTTTTATATGGTCTGGGCTTCCGAAGGTTAAGTCTCGGAATTCAGGATTTTGATCTCAAAGTGCAAGATGTAATCAATCGCATTCAGACCGTTGAACAAGTACAAAATATTACCCAAGAAGCTAGGGAAATAGGGTATACTTCCGTAAATTATGATTTGATTTATGGATTGCCTTTACAAACAGCTGAAGGGATGAAATCAACAATTGAAAAAATTATTGCCCTTCGTCCTGATCGCATCGCATTTTACAGCTATGCGCATGTTCCTTGGTTGAAACCTGGTCAACGCAAATTTACGGAAGTGGATTTGCCCTCAGGTGAAAAGAAAAGAAACCTTTATGAATCAGGACGATCTCAGCTTGAAAATGCCGGATATCAGGAAATTGGCATGGACCATTTTGCCTTGCCCGAAGATAGTTTGCTGATCGCTTCTGCAACCAAAACTTTGCATCGCAACTTTATGGGATATACCAACTTTCATACCCGCCTCATGATTGGCCTAGGTGTTTCCTCCATTAGCGATGCATGGAGCGGTTTTGCTCAAAATGAAAAAAAACTAGAAGATTATTACAAGCGCATTAACAATGATGAAATACCCATCTTTAAAGGTCATATTCTTTCCGCAGAAGACCTCATCCTGCGAAAGCATATTCTGAATTTGATGTGTCTCATGGAAACGAATTGGGAAAATGAAAAGGCTGTTTGTCCGGCATTTTATGAGGGGCTTAACAGATTAAATGAAATGTGTTCCGACGGTTTGCTCGTGATCAATGATAAAAGTATTCAAATCACACCCAAAGGCCGTCCATTTTTGCGAAATATTTGTATGGCCATGGATGCCAAACTTTGGCGTAAACAGCCGGGAACCCAACTTTTTAGTTCCGCCATTTAACAACTTTTACTCTTTTTGCCCTGTTTTCAACGCAATTTCGCTTGTTTGTAAATTTCATGATGGAATACTTCGTGCTTTTTTTACTTTTGCACACGATGAAAAAAATGCATAGTTTATCAAATTTACATAGATGGGGGCGCATGGTCTTTCTCGCCTTGTTTTTGAATGCATTCATCACAGTGGCCTATGGCAGCGATTCTTTGTCAATAGGGAAGGCCTCTACCCTTGCTTTTTACAAAAATCAATGGCTGGAGTCCTCTAATCCCATTTCCAATAAATTAGATACAAATCTGTTTGGCGTTCAACAGTATAGTCCCTATTTTTTTGGTATTCAATACGCAGGAAATATTGGGCTTGCTGGTCAATCGCTTCTGTTTAATCCTTTTCGCAAATCCGGATGGCTGAGCGGTCAAGATTATTTTGACTTGGTAAATACCTCGCAAGATGAAATCTTGTATTATAATACCAAAAAAAGATTCACCGAGTTGGACTATGTGCTGGGTGCCAAAGGCGAGCAGGCCCTAAAAATCAAACACGCCCAAAATGTCAATCCCCTTTGGAATATTGGATTTGATCTCTCCAAAATAAATACAGATGGATACTTGAAGCGCCAAGCTACAGATGTTACAGATTATGACGTGCATACCTGGTTTCATTCTCCTAAAATGAAATACTTGGTTTTTGCCTCCTTCTTGTCAAATCAGGTCATTGTTCAGGAAAATGCGGGTATAACTAGCGACAATCTTTTCGGAAAATCCAATCAAATTAGTATTGAATTGATTCCTGTCAATTTAAGTCAAGCAGGCAACAAATTGAAAAACAAAAGCATTCAGCTGACCCAAATAGTGAACTTCGGTAAGGAAAAGCAACCCTCAGATTCTTCCAAAAAATCATTTTTTGTGCCTTCCCAAAGATTTTCTCATGCCATCAGCTTGGACAGGGCTTCAATGGTTTACTCGGATAACGATCCGGGGGCTTTTTATAATCAATTTTATTACAATGCCTTGTCTACTGTCGACTCCATTCATGTCGATGAAATGAAAAATGAATTCACCTGGAGTATGTTAGGCCATTCGAAGGATTCATCCCTTGCAAATCCCTTTATCTGTAATTTGCTCGCTGAACATCGTCTTGTGAAATATACTCAGTTTGATGCCGCTTACCTATTTCATAATTTTTCTGGTGGTATGCGCCTAGAGGGTGAAACCAAAAATGTGATTTGGAATGCTGCGCTCAATTGGCAGCTTTTGGGCGATAACAAAGATGAATATGTAGGAAGCGCCGAAATAAAATATAAAATGGATCATGCTGGCTTTTTGGGTTTGAGGGGGCATATGCAAAAAAGAAATCCCGCATTTGTGTTCAAGCAATATTTTTCCAATCACTTTCTCTGGGCCAATCAATTGGAAAAAGTCAATATTCAAAATATTCATGCCTTTTATGTTTTGACAAAATATCATCTGGAATGGACTGTTGATTATTTTTCAGTATTGAATTATGCCTATTTGGGAACTGATGCTTTGCCTCAACA
>CANKSK010000076.1 GCA_947485425.1 Bacteroidota bacterium
GGGGGCAGAAAATATTGTGTTTCAAAACCGCACTTCTTTTAGCTGCATACCGCTATAAGCAAGCCTAAAGCATGACCGCATTGCAAAAAGATATACGTATAGTAATTCCTGCTTTCAAAGCTCTTGATACAATCCAACCGTGTATTGAAGCCGTTTTGGAAGCAATGACCTTTCATAAATCGTGGGAAATATTAATTGTTGACAATGGACAAAATCCCAATCTAGTAAAAATGCTCAAAGGCTATCCTGTAACCGTTTTGAAACAAGATGAAAATCAAAGTGCAGCCTACGCAAGAAACGAAGGTGCAAAAGGTTTTTTGAATGGTATTCTTGTTTTTATCGACAGTGATGTTGTTTGTGAAAAAGATTGCATAGAAAACTTAATCAAACCTGTTCAAAACAATTTATGCGATGCCACTATTGGTAACTATTCCAAAAACATGAAGGGATTAAGCTTTTCGCAAAAATACAAACAGCTTTATATCAATCATGTATATAGCCGTGAAGGTTCCAATATTAAAAATGATTTTTGGACAGCCATTTGCGCTGTAGATGCAAAAGTATTTAATAAATTAAGTGGTTTCAACACTAATTTTAAAGGTGCAAATGGAGAAGATCAAGAATTCGGGATTAGATTGACAAAAAATGGTTATACCGTTTTATCCGTTAGAAATGCAAATGGTCAACACCTTAATCCTTATGGTATACTAAACATTATTAGAAATGATTTTAGAAAGGGGTTAATTGCTGTTAAAAATAGTTTAGAAAACAAAGTGCCTTTTTCTGACAATAGGCATTCAAAAATGAGAGATATTCTTGCTGTCTTCGCGGCGGTTATGACAATTGCATTTGTAACCCTTTCTTTACTAAATTCAGATTTTTTATTTGGATCCATAGCAACCTTTGTACTATGGTTTATATGCAGAATATCCTTACATATTACCTTCTTTAAAAGCGGTGGCGTGATTTTTTTTACACGTACTTTATTACTTATGTTTTGTTTAGACTTAATTCGTTGCACATGTGTGATAATTGGGTTCGTAAAAAATAAATTATTAAAAGTATCAACTAAAGAAAAAATGAACGTAGTTTCAAATCCAACAAAATAATGGCACAAAACATATTAAATAAAATTAGCGCTAGTAAAAAGCTATTGGCACCTGGAGCGCAAAAACCAATTTACTTACTGAATTTTGTAACAAATAGTTGCAATGCTGCATGCGACCATTGCTTTTATTGGAAAGAATTAAATACAAACAAAAATCTGGAACTTTCAGTCGAAGAGCATTCAAAAGTTGCCAAATCTTTAGGCTCCATGTTTCAGGTGACTTTTACAGGTGGAAGTCCTGAATTAAGAAAAGATTTACCTGAAATCGTTTATGAATATTACAAATATTGTAGGCCGAGCAATATGACTTTTTGTATGCTTGGATATAACACCGAACGAATTATTGAGCACGTTTCAAAAATGCTAGAAACCTGCATTGGGCAGCAAATAACTATTGGTATTTCACTTGATGGTTTGAGAGAAGAGCATGATGAATATAGAAAACTGAAGGGATTGTTTGAACGTGTTGTGAAGACAGTAAATGAGCTTCATAAATTACAAAAAGCAAACCCAAACTTGAGAATTGCAATTGGAATGGTTGTCCATGGACTGAATATTAATAAGGTAGAAAATTCCGCGCAATGGGTCCGTAATAATTTACCCATTGATATACTTAAGCCCATTTTAGTTCGAGGTAATCCGCTAAACATGGAAACAAGAAACGATGAATGTATTGGTCTTTATGATAAAATCGTTGATAGGGATAGGCAGTGGCTCATGGACAAAACTACAAAAAAATTAAATTTTATTGACAAGGTAATTAGAGCAAAGGAAAACGTTCAAAGAGATTTAATTAAAAAAATAAGTTCGACAAATAAATCAGACATTACATGCAGTGGAGGCCGTGAAACAGCGGTTATGTATCCTTCTGGAGACATTGGCGGTTGTGAGATGAGAGATGACATTTTAGGAAATATCAGACAACATGAATTTAATTTTAATACTGTTTGGTTTTCTGAAAAGGCATATTCATTCAGGAAAACTGTTGGCAAAGTAAAAGAATGTGAGGGATGCTATCATCATTGTTTTATTAGTCCTGCAATTTTCAGAACACCTGCGATGTGGCCTAGAGTTGCAAAATCTATATTCGCATTAAATAACTAGAGGGCCAGCTTATAACACGGGTTTTGTCTTTGTTGGCAGACAGTGCGAATAGAAACCTTTGAACAATTCATAAACATTGGTGCTGGCAGACCGTTTTGGGTTTCAAAAGCCCAGCAACGCAAAGCCCGAAACCGCCGTGCGTCATTATAAAAAAAAACAGAACGATGAAGAAGATAAAATACATAATAGCAATGCTGACCTTTCCAACATTATTGTTTGGACAGACTGAACATTTGGTTCAACCGAATACTGCCGACCCCTTAAGTGGTGCCCCAAATAATTTCCACTATATTTATACCAATCAAAATACAACACAGAAAAATAAATTATTCCTCTTTTTTCCTGGCACAGGAGCAGTTCCCTTTCTTTATCGTGAAATTCTGAAGCACGCTGCTAACCTGGGTTATCATTCGATAGGTTTAACTTATCCAAACAACGATGCCATCAATCAAATTTGTTTAACTACTACAGACACAACTTGCCACAGCAGAGCCAGATTAGAAGTTTTTGACGGCATTGACAGGCATTCAGATGTAAACGTAGATGTAAACAACTGTATTGAAAGAAGAACTTTGATGCTTTTAAAGTATTTAAATACCACATATCCAGCAGAAAATTGGGGACAATATTACAGTGGAAATCAAATAGAGTGGGAAAAAGTAATAGTAAGTGGTCACTCTCAAGGCGGTGGACACGCAGGAATTATCTCAAAAATAAAACAAGTTGACAGAGTTGTAATGTTTGCTGCTATGGATTGGATAACGTTGCTAAACAGAAATGCGGATTGGATAACTTGGAATGGACAAACAGCAGACAATAAATACTATGGTTTTACCCACCAAAATGACGAAGCAGTAGATTTTAATAAAATTCAAACGACTTGGGCTAATTATGGTATGAATAGTTTTGGTAGTTTAATATTAGTAGATACAACGTCTACTCCCTATAACAACTCTCATCAATTATACACATTACTTGCTCCAGCTAATGACCCCACAAAATTTCACAACTCAGTAGTGGTTGACTTACATACGCCAATGAATAACAGTTTGCCAATTTTTGCACCTGTATGGACGTATATGATTGAAGGAAATGCTGTATTAAATTCAATAAATAAAACATTATCAACATATAACATTTTCATTTATCCAAATCCAACAAGCGCTTCTATACATTTAAAAGGCACGGAAAGTTTCCATTTATATTATAAAATTTTTAGTATACAAGGGCAATTAATTATGGACGATAAGCTTGATATGTCAAACATTGACTTGACATCTTTAGGCAAAGGGATTTATATTTTACAACTGAATCAAGAAAACAATGTAAAAACCTTTAAACTGATAAAAGAATAACGAACGCACAACAGCACCAATCCAAAAGTGGCGGTTCAGTGATCCGCAGACACATTTGTGGTTAATCAAAGCTTGGTTCTCAGCGTCAATCCCGATGCATCGGGATGGTGAAAATCGCTACCTTCGCTAAGCCCCAAACCATTATGCCCTTAGCAACAAAAGACAAGAGGTTATATGCATTTACTTTATAGAACCACGCATAAATACTAACAATCAAACAAAACAAACATGAACAACTCTACGAAAACAACATTAGGAATAGTAATTACAATCCTAATATATTCAATTTCGGTGTTGATTGGTAAGGTTGTGAAAATACCCATTGAATTTATACCATCAGCTTTTATGAATCAATTCATAATGATGACATTATCTGGCATTTCAATATTTTATTTTCAGTCAAAAGGAATATTAAATTTTAGTATAAAACATGTTAAAACAAAGGTGATATTAAGGACTATTTTAACAGCTGTAATTGTATTTATTTCTGTAAGTATTACAGCAAGTATTGCAATTAAAATTATTTGCGGAGATATCCCAAAAGGACCTAATCCATTTATGAAATATACTCCATTACAATATTTTATTTTTCTTTCAATTATTGCACCCATTGCAGAGGAATATTTGTTTCGTGGTTTTTTACTTAATATGCTAGAACCATTAAAAAGCAAAGGCATTAAATTATTTCGAATAAAACTTAATGTTTCAGTTTTAATAAGCGGGGTATTATTTGGCATGGGGCATTTGCTTATTTTAACAACTGGCGCAGACCTTCCATTTGTATTTCGTATATTGTTTTTTACTACAATTGTTGGTATTATGAATGGTTATTTGCAGGAGAAATATGAAAACAACACACTTGTTCCTATTATTGCTCATATTACCGTAAATACTATAGGCTTTCTCATTTCGTCACTGTCGTTATCATAGATAGCATAATTAAATTGATTAAATATGGAAATAATTTTTTCTGAAAAAATGGCTCACTCACTTGAAAGCAAAAAAGGAATTTAGAGGTTGAAAATGAAAAGCTGTGTTAAGAGTAAATGTATTTTACAATCCCTATTGTTTTACTACCATTGGAGTTGTATTTTTTTGGCACCGAAAATCAATTTAATGAATTCTTCCATATCTTGCAGCATCAATGTTAATAAAAAACTAATAAAATAATTTATAAAAGAAGCCAAACGATTGCCAAAATCGCATTGGGAATTGTAGGACAGACCGTTCTAAACTGCACATTTGGAATTCTAGGAGGCATTTCTGGAAATATTTGGCTGACATTTTCTCAAATGCCACACCTACTCCAATCGCAAAACCATTGAGCTTTGTATAATACTACAAAGTAAAAATCACTGGAAATATGATATTTAAACCAATGGAACTCATGAGCAATATGAAAAAAAAATTGACTTTGCTTACAGTAGTATTCATGCTAGCCTTCCTCACTGGATATCCTTGTAGCACCTACAAAATAACGGTGGGAGATAAAACCATGCATGGAATGAATTATGACACTTGGTTTAGTCAACCGAGAATATGGTTTGAGACAAACGGTTACGGTGCCGTTTTTTCAGGCGCAAATTATCAGGGTGGAAATGACCTTACGCCTCAATCAGGCATGAATGAGTATGGACTTTCCTTTGGCACACTTGCCACACCTACACCTGAGAAGGCAAAATCATTTGAGAATAAGAAATCCATTCAAAGCAGGTCAAAATATCTAAAAGACATTTTACATTCCTGTAAAAGCGTGGAAGAAGTGAAAATATTTATTGAAGAATACGACCACAGCACACTATCCAGTGATGTATTTATCTATACGGACCCATCGGGGAAGTATCTGATCGTTGAACCCTACGAACTAATTCTTGGCAATGACGATAAGTATGTGCTTGCTAACTTTTGCCCTTCAACCATTGCTGACTTTAGCAGCATCAAGCAAAAGCGATATGTTGACGGAGCTGCATTTTTGAAAAGTAAAATTGACACTTCACTTGCATTTTGCACAGCACTTTCAGACACCATGCATGTTTGCAGAAAAAAAATTGGTGACGGAACTTTACTAACATCTATTTGGAACTTGAGAAATAGAATAATTCATTTGTACTTTTATCATGACTATAAACACATGGTTCAATTCAGCTTAAAAGAGGAATTGCAAAAAGGAAATCACTCCTATGAAATCGCATCATTATTTCCTGCCAACATGGAATATCAAAAATTTATTGGTTTTCAAACACCATTGAATAACAATACTATTGACTGGTTTCTCCGCATGTGCCTGACACTTTTTGCCTTTTCATTTTTCTACTTTCTATTCAGTTATTTTAAATATAAAAAAATAGATTTGGGAAACTATAAATTGCTAGTTGCCACATTGAGCTTGGGTTTGGCGTATTACATGTTTGCTTTATCTACAGAAATGGGCGTTTTTTATTTTCCTTCTCCATATAAAAATTACAAATTCGGATTGATTGATATTGCTTCTTATCTTCCATTCTTAC
>CANKSK010000077.1 GCA_947485425.1 Bacteroidota bacterium
GATAGCCACAAACGGAGAGTTCGGCAAAAACAATCATATCAGCAGAAGCTAATTTTGCCCTACGAATGGCCTGAACAATTTTACTTGTATTGAATTCAAAATTGCCTATGTGATAATTCAGTTGTGCTAAGGCGATTTTCATAAACCCTGTTGATTAATTCTGTGACAAATCAAGTGCGCTATGTATTAAAAAAGCCTGAATGTATTCAGGCTTTTCTTAAGGAGTCTTTTATGCAATTAAAATAAAATACCTACATTTAACAGAAGGCCTTTGAGTTTAATTTTTGGGGTATTGTTTTTGGTTTCCAAGGCATCTAAGAATGCATTATCCCATGAAATCCCTGCCAACAAAGAGGTTGAGCCCGCCAGATTGTATTCAAGGCCAGCACCGATAAGCAGACCTGCCCGGAAAAGCGAAGCATCTATACTTTTGGAATCATTTCCAAATTGTGTTTTAGATATGATATACGTTGTATCTTTTCCTGAGGCCGTAACCGTTTTAACATCTCCGGTATAACTTCCAGATAGATTAAATCCTACAGTAAGCCCAAACTGACCATAGTATTTAAAATAGCCCACCTCATTGGTTTTCATTTTAATGGTCAAAGGGACTTCTAAATATTGTAAATTTAAATCAATATTATTAGAAAGAGTTGGGGTTTTATAGGTATAACTACCGGCCTTATTTGACACATCCACTCCGGTGGCAAAAGCATAATTATCGGTAAACCCGAATTCTGCGATGGCACCGTAATTAAAGCCCATATTCCCACCATTGGATTCGGTGTAAGAAGCATCTGTTGCGATCCAATACAGTCCGGGAGAGGCTTTTAATCCAAAATGGAATTTTTGCGCAAACCCTACTTGGGCAATAATGAGCAGGCAGATTAAACTATATATTTTTTTCATACTTTTACATTTTACAAATTGAAACATTTCTATTCCCGCAATGATAATAAATATATTTAAAAGGACAAACAAATTATTTTTTGCGCTTCTATTCTTCTGTCTTTTCAGCGCATGCAGTCAAAACCGCCAAAAGGTTGATGTTACAAAGATACCGCTACAAATTCATATCAACCGCTTTGAAGAATCCCTTTTTGCAGAAAGAAATACGCCCTTAACGCATACCGATATCAAAGAATTAAGAAAAAAATTCCCTACCTTCTTTAACCTATTTACCAATCAAATTATTTCCATTCCTTCCCCTGACGATACCTTGCTTGCGGGTAATCTTCAAAAGTTTATTGCAGACAAAGACATTGATAGTTTGTACCATTTGGTTAAAAATACCTTTCGCCATGTAGAAGATATAGAATCCGGGCTTCAGGAAGGATTTAAGTATTACGCCTATTATTTTCCTTCCAAACCCATACCGAAAGTGGTCACCTATATTTCCGGCTTTAACTATGCGATTATCAATGCAGACAGCACGCTGGGCATCGGATTGGATATGTACCTGGGAAAGAGCTGTAGGTTTTATGGAGGCCTTGATTTTCCACGTTATAAAATCAACCGGATGCGGAGAGAGTATATTCCTTCGGATGGCTTGAAATCATGGGCGATGAGCGAGTATGAGCAAAGCCAGGAAGAGCAGCAAAATTTGCTTTCGGAAATGGTTTACCATGGCAAAATATTATATTTTACTGATGCCATGCTTCCGGAAACAGCTGATACCTTAAAAATCGGATATACCGGGGCACAGCTGGACTTTTGCAAAAAAAATGAGTCTAAAATTTGGGCCATGTTTCTTGAGAAAAAGCTTCTTTTTTCTTCTAGTCCCAAACAATATCTAAAATTTGTTTCCGATGGACCTACCACCAATGGGCTGCCCAAAGAGGCTCCGGCCATGCTAGGCGCCTGGATAGGATGGAGAATTGTAAATGCCTATATGAAAAACAATCCGGAGGTCAGCCTTGATCAACTGATGAAAATAAAAGACGGAAACCAAATTTTAACCCAATCCAATTATAAACCGGAAAAATAATTCTTCCATGGAAAACAGAAATACTGAAATCAAATTTGGGGTCAGCCTCGACGAAAATAAATTACCGGTAGCCCTCAGTTGGGAAGCAGAAGATTCGGGTACCGGAGGTAAAAATGAGTGCAAATCGGTGATGATTTCTATCTGGGATCAAAAACAAAAAAGCACCCTTCGTATAGACTTGTGGACCAAAGACATGCCTTTGGATGAAATGAAGAGGTTTTTTTGTGAAACCCTGGCCTCTATGTCAGATACCTATGCTAGGGCCACCGGTGACAAGGAAAATGCGGATTTTTTAAGGGAATTTTCAAATCGTTTTGCTGACAAAACAGGCTTAAACGAAAAAAGTAAATAAAAGTTTTTAAATAGGTTTTTTTAGGAGGCTTATTTATTTTATAAACTATTCATTTTTAATTGTTTACAAAAAAATAATGGCAATTGAAGCCATTCCCATTTTTAAATCAAATTGGGGGAGGAATATTTTGGTAAAAAAATAAAAAAAACTTAAATTTGAGGCCTGAGATGGGGCCTGATTAAACCCATCTGTTTAATTCCTTCCAAAATAAAAAAGAAAATCATGATTCAACATTCCCTATTTACCCGTTTTCAGAAACAAATCTTCTTAAGCATTGCAATATTTTCTTTGGGAATGTTTTTTTCAAATGTTTTTGCTCAAGTCTTGGTATATAACAATGGAGGCAGCATTTTTGCCGCTTCTGGCTCTTTGATTCATATTGATGGAACGACTGAAAATGCAAACAGTGGAAAAATCAACAACCAAGGAGGTGCCATTTTGATTACCAATGGAAATTTATGGAATGATGCCAGTGATACGGTTATCAATCAGGGCTTGATCAGCATCCGAGGAGATTTTAAAAACGATAAGTATACGGATATGTCTCCTGCAGGAATTTTTAAATTAAGTGGAGATTGGATAAACAATGGAACTTTTATATCAGGTGGAGGAACGGCAAAAGTCTTTATGGATGGAACGACTCAGCTTATCAAAGGCTCATCCATCAGTGTTTTCAGGGACTTAGAGTTACAAAACCAATCCATCAAAACACAAAATATCAATTCTGCGGTGAGCGGAATTCTGACATTAAATGATTGTGAGTTGGCAACGGATATCTATTCCATGACCATTCTTTCAGCGAGTAATGCGGCCATCACCAGAACTTCGGGCTTTGTAAGCAGCTTAGGAAATGGAACCTTGGAATGGGCAGCCTCAGCGGGAACGAATTATGAATTTCCCACAGGTTCCAGCTTGGGCACTGTTCGCTTTCGTCCTGTAAGTGTGACGCCTGTTTTGGCAGGCAGAATTGGGGCTAGATTGGCAAATAACGATGCAAGCATTGACGGTCTTTCAACTTCACAGATGGACAATGCCTCCTGTGCGATCAACAAATTATATTACCATCGTATTCACTCCAATGTGAATATGAATGCAGATATCGCCATCGCCTATGATCCTGCCGCTGATGGCAGCTGGGTTCAAATGGCCAATTGGTCGAATTCGATGTGGACAGATATGGGTGGGGCAACGGCAGCCATGGTGACATCCATGCAAGCGGTTAAAAAAGCCCAATGGTCCTATCTGAATAGTTTATTTCCATCCGATGCGTATGTGCTGAGCACCATCAGACCGGTACCCCTTGTTACAGGAAGTGATGTATGCGCCAATCAATCGGGTACTTATCAAGTATCAAATCCCGATGCAGGCTCAACCTATACTTGGACGGTCTCTCCGTCAGGAACCCCCTTTACAAGCCTAAATGCGGATGTGAATGTAAACTGGGGTGGTAGCGGCACAGGTATTGTTGGCTTAACCCAAACGGCGGCAAACGGCTGCGTATCCTTGCCTGTTGCTTACAATGTAAATATCAATGCCAATCCGATTGCAGATTTCAAACCACTTGTTCAGCCTGCGACAGCAGGAGAAACCGTTGAATTTCAGGATTTAAGCATCGGAGCAACCCATTACCATTGGGACTTTGGAAACACAGAAACCTTAGGAGATACTTCGAATGCCATCAACCCAAACTTTGTTTATGACAATTCAGGTCAATATGTGGTTACACTTGATGTAAGCAATGCCAAAGGCTGTAAAAGCAGCAAAGTGTTGAATTTCCTTGAAGTACTGAATGGGATTATTCCTAACGTAGTTACCGTAAACAATGATGGATTGAACGACTTATTCCATATCAAAGGCTTTACCGAATACCAAATCAGCATATACAACCGTTGGGGAGAGAAACTTTTCGAGTCCAACGACAGACTGAAGGAATGGGATGGAAAAACCACATCTGGTGATTTTGTACCTGGAGGGGTTTATTACTATATCTTAAAGCCCAAAACCGGAAAGGTTTTGACGGGTAATGTAACCATCATCAGATAAAACAAGAAGTTTTTTTTGGATTGCCCCTCCGTTTAAAATGCCTCTAAACCTGAGGCACTTCAAACTTTTTATTCCAATTTTCGATATACGAAAGGATTTCGTCACGACCGAAACGTTTTTCGGAGGACGTAGCAAAATTAACGGGCAATTCTTCCCATTGCTCCAACAATTTATTTTTATACTGCGTGATATTGGCTTCTGCTTTGGTCTTTGACAGCTTATCGGTTTTTGTAAACACGATTGAAAACGGGATGTTGTTTTCCCCTAACCAAGCCATAAAATTCAAATCGTTTTGCAAGGGTTCATGCCTGGAATCAATCAAAAGGAAAAGGGTCATTAAATTGGGTCTGCCGGCGATATAGTTGTTAATCATTTTGAGCCAATCGGCCTTGTCTTTTTTGCCTGTTTTGGCAAAACCATATCCAGGTAAATCGACCAAATACCAGGCATTGTTGATGATAAAATGGTTGATGGTTTGGGTTTTTCCGGGCGTTGCCGATATTTTTGCCAAGGCCACTTTACCTGTGAGCATGTTGATTAAGGAAGACTTTCCGACATTGGACCTGCCAATAAAGGCATATTCAGGCTTATCAGCAGGAGGGCATAGATCAGGAGTTATGCTGCTTTTGATAAATTTGGTAGTGAGAATTTTCAAGGAATAACAAATTTTAGAATTTAAAACAAAAAAGGAAAACAGATTGGGCTATCGAGGGCAAGGGTCCTTTCCGTCCCATCGTCATCATTCTGAATAATGGCAAAACTAAGCAATAAAAACCAATAGACCTTATTTTATAACCTTTTCAAGCCAAGAGGCTAAAATTTGGTTAAAGGCTTGCGGCCTTTCCATCATGGCGGCATGCCCACACTGGTCGATCCAAAAAAGCTCAGAATGTGGGATCAGCTGATGAAAATCCTCAGCCACATCAGGAGGTGTAATGGTATCATTTCTTCCCCAAATCAAGCAGGTAGGGACTTCTATGCTTTTCACTTCTTTGCCCATATTGTGTCTGATGGCGGATTTTGCCAAAGAAAGAATGCGGATAAGCTTTGTCCGGTTATTGACAATTTCATAACACTCATCAACCAATTCCTTGCTTGCATTTGCCGGATCATAAAAAGTATATTCAACTTTTTGTTTGATATAGTTATAATCTTCCCGACGAGGAAAGGTCCCTCCCATGGCATTCTCATAAAGCCCTGAACTTCCTGTTAGCACCAAGGAATGAACTTTTTTAGGGTATTTGGTAGCATACACAAGCGCCACATGTCCACCTAAGGAATTTCCAATCAGTGTATAGGATTCATATTTTTTATAGGCGGTGAATTTGTGAATAAATTTGGCCAACTGCTTGACGTTGGTAAGCAGCAAGGGCAATTCATAGATGGGCATCAAAGGGATTACGACCTTGTATTTTGAAGAAAATTGTTCAATGACGTGGTTCCAATTGCTCAATGCACCGAATAATCCGTGCAACAATATCAGCACTGGGCCATTTCCCTCTTCTATATATTGGAATTTTTTATCTTGTTTAATTGTATAGTTCATATCCCGTATCTTCTTTAAATGAGACCTACATGCTTGTGGTCCTCATATCCTATTCAAATTTGAACGCCCATTTATTTTTCAAAAATAACAAA
>CANKSK010000078.1 GCA_947485425.1 Bacteroidota bacterium
CTTAACTTCGAACTTTGCCCAAAAACAGAAGCCATGCAGCAAAAAAACAACAGTCCAAATAGTACTTTTAATCTCATTATAGCGGTTTAAAGGGGTAAAATGGCCTTTGTACGTAAAAATGATAAAATAGTTTGGAATATCATCATTTTCAGGAACAAAGTGTAAATTTACACTGAAAAAACATACTTAAAAACTTTGAAAACAAAAACCCAAATATTTTTGCTTGGCATCATCACACTTTTGGGTTTTACGCTTTTGGCCTTGCCCATCTTCCATTATCAAGACACCACATTGCAGCGTATTTTATCGGGAGGCAGAAGTGTATGGTTTCAACTTTTCATCGGCTTATCCATTGGGGCTCTTTCCGGAATGCTGGCTTGGGGGCTTATTTCCACACATTTTATGTCTGCTCTGAGGTGGCATTATGCCTCCCTCATGTCAAGGCTAAAAATGGGATTTAAAGACATTCTTTTTCTCTCCCTCTGCGCAGGATTTGGAGAAGAACTCTTTTTTAGAGCCGGATTACAAAGCTATATGGGTATTTGGCTCACTTCTTTTGTCTTTGTTGCACTTCACGGCTATCTGAATCCTTTAAAACCCAGACTTATGCTCTATGGATTATTTATGGTAGTGGTCATTGCGGGCTTTGGCAAATTATATGCTAATTTTGGCATAATCACCTCTATGTCAGCTCATTTTGCCATTGATGTCATTTTATTAACAGGCCTGGTATTTTTTCCTGCTTATGCCCGGCATCCTATAACCGACAATCAAAAAGACCTTGATTATGAAAGCTAGAAAAAAATGAAAAAAATCCTCATATTTGCAGTATGATGTTAAAAAAGATGCTGCTCATTTTTACTGTTTTTATTGTTGGAAAAACCTACGGACAAACAGATAGTATTGCTTATAGCAATAGCTTGGTTTTAAAAGAAGGCATTTATTTCAATTTTTCAGATTTCAAGCAAAATAAGGCCTTTCCGGCACAAAAAATCAATAGCGATTTGGACAAAAGCAGCATTGATTTTTTCAGCAATCTGGTTCAGAAAAAAACAATATTACTGAAAGATAGCGGAAAGGCTGAAAGAAGAATCAGCAAGGACCAATTGTGGGGATTTTGTCAAAATGGAAGTATTTACTACCAAATTCAAGGCGACTTCATAAAAATCCCCATTTTAGGTAGGCTTTCGCATTTTGTACATTACACGGTAACGGCTGGTAGTGGCAATTCCTATGCACCCTTTTATTACAACAATGCCAATTTTGAAACCACCAATATCGACGAATATATTATGGATGGAGCCTCGGGCGTATTATATGATTTTTCAGTAAAAAACATGGAAAAACTGTTAGAAGCGGACTCTGTTTTATCTGCTGAATTTTCACAACTAAAATCGAAGAAAAAGAAAGATTTAAAATTTTTATATGTCAGAAAATACAATGAAAAACATCCCTTGTATTTTTTCAAATAAAACAAATATCATCACAGAAAAAAAACATACTTAAACATCACAAAATCATATGTCAGACGAAAAAATAATTTTTTCCATGGTTGGGGTAAGCAAGACTTTCCCTCCGCAAAAGCAGGTATTAAAAAATATTTATTTATCCTTTTATTATGGAGCCAAAATAGGCATCTTGGGATTGAATGGATCGGGAAAATCGACCTTACTCAAAATCATTGCAGGCCTTGAAAAATCCTTTCAGGGCGAAGTGGTATTTTCACCCGGATATAAGGTGGGCTATCTATCTCAGGAACCCGATTTGGATGAGACCAAAACGGTAAAAGAAATTGTTCAAGAAGGCGTTCAAGAAATTGTAGATATGTTGAAGGAATATGAAGACATCAACAATCGCTTTGGAGAAGAAATGAGTGATGATGCCATGGCCAAATTGATTGAAAGACAAGGCGTGGTGATGGATCAGTTGGAGGCCAATAATGCCTGGGAATTAGATACCCGCTTGGAAATAGCCATGGATGCGCTGCGTTGCCCTGAAGGTGATGCGCCTATAAAAAATCTTTCCGGAGGGGAAAGAAGAAGAGTTGCATTGTGCCGATTGCTTTTATCAGAACCCCATATCCTGCTGCTTGATGAGCCTACCAACCACTTGGATGCCGAGTCTGTAGACTGGCTGGAACAGCATTTGCAAAGATATAAAGGCACGGTAATCGCCGTAACCCACGACAGATACTTCCTTGACAATGTAGCCGGATGGATTTTAGAACTTGACCGTGGTGAGGGTATTCCATGGAAAGGAAATTATTCTTCTTGGTTAGATCAAAAATCACGCAGACTTGAGCAGGAAGAAAAAACAGAAAGCAAGAGACAAAAAACATTACAAAGGGAGCTCGAATGGGTTAAAATGGCACCGAAAGCAAGGCATGCCAAATCAAAGGCACGTATTGCCAATTATGATAAAATGCTGAATGAAGAAAGCAAACAAAAAGAAGACAAACTGGAATTGTATATTCCACCAGGACCTCGTTTGGGAGGTCAGGTAATTGAAGCCGTTGGTGTATCCAAGGCCTATGGTGATAAATTGCTCTATGAAAACCTAAATTTTTCACTTCCACAGGGGGGTATCGTTGGGGTCATTGGCCCGAATGGTGCAGGAAAAACCACTTTATTCAGGCTGATTTTAGGCAAGGAAAAAGCGGATGCAGGCACTTTTATCACTGGAGAAACCGTAAAAGCGGCTTATGTAGATCAATCCCACGAGGCCTTGTTACCTGATAAATCTGTGTGGGAAGTAGTATCAGAAGGAAATGAAACCATGTATATCGGTGGCAAACCACTGAATTCAAGGGCCTATCTATCTAAATTCAATTTCAATGGGGCCGATCAAAATAAAAAAGTAGGCGTTCTTTCCGGTGGAGAAAGAAACCGCGTGCATCTGGCAATGACCTTGAAAGAAGGCTCCAATGTATTGCTTTTGGATGAACCAACTAACGACATCGATATCAATACCCTTCGCGCCTTAGAGGAAGCACTGGAAAACTTCGCCGGATGTGCGGTAATTATCTCCCACGACCGCTGGTTTTTAGATAGAGTTGCCACTCATATTTTAGCCTTTGAAGGAAATTCAAGTGTATACTTCTTTGATGGAAACTACTCTGAATATGAGGAAAACAAAAAGAAAAGATTGGGCGATTCAGGTCCTCATCGTATTAAATACAAGAGCTTACAGATGAAATAAGTAGGAGAGCAAATGGGGATTAGAAGTAGAGGGATGAAAAAAAGTATGTGGATTTATGATGATAAATAATTAATGGCAAAGCCTTCAATACCAAAGGGGACAAGAGATTTTTCCCCAGGAGAATTAAAAAAGAGAAATTACATTTTCAATACCATCAAGGAGGTATATGAAAGATTTGGCTATCAGCAAATCGAAACCCCATCAATGGAATTGTTATCTACTTTGATGGGTAAGTATGGAGAGGAAGGCGATCGTCTTATTTTCAAAATTTTAAAAAGGGGAGAAAAACTAAATAGCGCTTTATCCCTTTCAGGAGATCTTGAAAAAAATTCTGAAACCAAACTATCTGAAGAAGCGCTGAGATATGATCTTACCGTACCCTTTGCAAGATATGTGGTGATGCATCAAAATGAAATTACCTTTCCCTTTAAAAGATATCAGATACAACCTGTATGGCGCGCTGACAGACCTCAAAAAGGTCGTTACAGAGAATTTTACCAATGCGATGCAGATGTAATTGGAAGCAATTCTTTGCTGAATGAAATTGAACTGATACAGATGATTGCGGAAGTTTTCGGCAATCTGAGAGTTCCTGTTTGCATAAAACTGAACAACCGCAAATTGTTGGAAGGCATTGCCGAGGTGATTGGGGAAAGGGATAAAATGATTGATATTACCATAGCCATCGATAAGCTTGATAAAATTGGCCTGGATCAAGTGAATGCAGAGTTATTAGAAAGAGGCTTATCAGCATCCGCTATTGCAGCACTTCAACCTTTTTTGCATTTAAAAGGAAACTTTGCAGAAAAAATGAATGTACTGAAAGCAAGCATGCAACAATCGGAAATTGGCAAGAAAGGAATAGAAGAAATAGAATTCATTTTTAATCAATTAGATTCCTTAGATTTTTCCAAAATGCATGCCTCTGCAGGCATTGAGCTGGAACTTGATCTTTCTTTGGCAAGAGGTTTAAATTATTATACCGGTGCTATCCTTGAGGTGAAAGCAAAAGAAGTTGAATTCGGGAGCATCTGTGGCGGAGGCCGTTATGATGACCTAACGGGCATTTTTGGTTTAAAAAATGTTTCCGGCGTAGGCATTTCTTTTGGAGTGGACAGAATTTATGATGTGATGGAACAATCAGGTAAATCATTTGAAACCGCCAAGGAAAAACCCAGAGTGATGATTGTCAATTTTGGAGGCGAAGAAATGACAATGTGTCAAAAATACACACATCAGCTTAGAAATGCAGGAATTCGTGCTGAATATTATCCTGATGCTTCAAAATTAAAAAAACAACTTGACTATGCGGATAAAAACGAAATCAAGTATGTGATTTTTGCCGGTAGTGAGGAGATTGCGAATGGTAGGGTAAAAGTCAAGACCATGAATAGCGATCAAGCAGAGCAGCATCTATCCATAGAAGAATTTATCCATCAAATCCATCCGTAATTTATCTTCAATAACCTCTGAAATGAAAATATTGCACCCTGATAAAATTACACTTGAATCGATACAGGATATTTTGACATCCGCAAGTCCAATCGCATTATCAGAAATAGCAATCGAGCGTATTTTACGATGCAGGCAATATTTGGAAGAAAAAATTGAATTTGAAGACCAGGCTATATATGGCGTAAATACTGGATTTGGAGCCCTTTGTGATGAACGCATCTCCAATTCTGATTTGGAAAAATTACAAGAAAATTTATTGATGTCCCACGCTTGTGGCACTGGTGATGAGGCCCCAAAAGAGTTGGTGCGCATGATAATTCTATTAAAGATTCATGCGCTTGCCTTAGGGCATTCAGGCGTGCAGCTTCAAACCGTGCAGCGTTTGATTGATTTTTTGAATGAAGATATCATTCCTGTTGTATTCACGCAAGGCTCATTGGGTGCTTCGGGAGACCTTTCGCCCTTGGCTCATCTGTCTTTGCCCTTGATTGGAAAGGGAGAAGTTTTTTATAAAAATGAAAAGAGATTGGCATCGGAGGTTTTAGAAGAAACCGGATTACAGCCCATTCGATTGAAATCCAAAGAAGGACTTGCTTTGCTAAATGGCACGCAGTTTATGTCAGCTTACGGTGTGTATTGCATCCAAAAATCAAGAGAACTCATCAATACAGCCAATCACATTGCTTGCATGTCACTAGATGCTTTTGACTGCAAGTTTGATTCATTCAACCTGCATATTCAGCAGGTAAGGCCGCACCGCGGACAAGTGAAGGTGGCTGAAAGCATCCGAAGAATTATTTCTGATAGCGAAATCATACAACAGGAGAAAATCCATGTGCAGGACCCCTACTCTTTTCGCTGTATCCCTCAGGTTCATGGAGCCACCGATGATACCATAGAATATGTTGCGCAAACTTTTCTTACCGAAATCAATTCTGTTACCGATAACCCAACCATTTTTCCAAAAGAAGACATGGTGCTTTCAGCAGGAAATTTCCATGGCCAACCCTTGGCTTTGGGACTAGATTTTCTTGCCATAGCCATGGCGGAACTTGGAAATATTTCTGAAAGAAGAACCTATCAGCTGATATCAGGGCAACGTGATTTGCCGGCCTTTCTCATATCGAATCCGGGATTGCATTCGGGACTAATGATTCCACAATATACAGCGGCTTCTATTGTCAGCCAAAACAAACAACTAAGCACACCTTCCTCCATTGATTCCATTGTATCTTCTAATGGACAGGAAGACCATGTAAGCATGGGTGCAAATGCAGCGGTCAAGCTATTAAAAATCATTGAAAATATCGAAAGAATTCTGGCTATTGAACTC
>CANKSK010000079.1 GCA_947485425.1 Bacteroidota bacterium
GTTTCAAAATACAGATTTAAAATTCTTTAAATAGCTATAAATCAATAATTTATTATTTTAATTTTTTTTAAATCAAACTTCTCCGAGTTCAGGAAAAAAGACCTTTTGGTTTATTTCCGGAATATTTCGATTGAATTTGGGTTGGCTAGCGGATAAGGAAATACTATACGCCTGCATATCCTGATTCGGGTAGGGTTTTATTAAGGCTTTAATTTTATCCGAACTACTATGGGGGTCTATCCATTCTGCTTCATCTTCAGCCTTTAAAATGAGCGGCATCCTTTTTTTTACATTGTGTATTTTTTCCATGAGCGGATTTGCCGCAGTAGTGAGAATGCTGAAGGTTTTTTTGATTTCACCGCTTGCATGATCTACCCAGGTGTCATAAATACAAGCCAATGAAAACAACTCCGTATTTTGAAGGTGAATAAAGTAAGGATATTTTTTTTGGTTATATTCTCTCCATTCATAAAAGCCATTGATTCCCAAAAGGGCTCTTTGCGAGGCGATACATCTTTTATAGGAAGGTTTTTCAAAAACGGTTTCTCCTTTGGCATTCAGGGTTTTGGATTTGATCTCCATAGCAGATTGGGCGTCTTTCATCCAAAATGGAATGAGCCCCCATTCATAAAGGAAGATTCCTGAATGCATAACAAGGGGCAAAAGGGGGTGTGAAAATCCGCTGACAAAATAATAGACCGGCAGGTTTTCAGGTAAATCATTGGCATTTAGATTTTTAGGCAATACAGTTTTGTATCTTTCTGCATATTTTTTGCCTCTTTTTTCTATATATTGGATGTTATAGCACATGGGCATGTAAGATGATAAAAATTTTTGAATGAAGCTTGTCTTTTGGGTTTAAAAATCGAGGTGGATTCTTATAAAAAGGTATTATGGGAGGAAATGCATTTTTTTTAGTCTAAAATGGCCTGTTTTAGACTTGAAATTCTACCTTTGCATTTCAGTGTTTTCTCAATTCCTAAACCCATGTTGCCAGAAGCAGGTTTCGAAATAAAATTGCCGCAGTTTGAAGGACCTTTCGATTTGCTCCTGTTTTTTATAGAAAGGGATGAGTTGGATATTCATAATATTCCAATAGCCACCATTACCAATGATTTTCTGGATTATCTCAGGCACATGCAATCGATGAATATTGAGCTTGCAAGTGAGTTTATCTTGGTGGCAGCTACTTTGATGCGAATCAAATCAAAGTTGTTATTGCCTCGTTATCAGGTAGATGAGGAGGGCAATGAAATCGATCCGCGTAAAGATTTGATAGAGCAGTTGATTGCCTATAAGAAGTTTAAAGCGGCTGTAGAAGACATGAATATTCTTGCTGAAAACCGACTGCAAAGGGAAGCAAGAGGGAATATAGGAAAGGAACTGCAGAGTATATTGGCAAACAGCAGTCAGGCCGATGAATTGCAGAATCTATCCCTTTTTAAGTTGTTAAGTACCTTTGAAAAGGTAATGAATCGCTTTAACAGTGGCGAAAATAAATTTACCCACACCATCATTCAATATGCATATTCAATAGAGGGCCAAAAGTCATATGTTACCGACCTAATTGATAAAAATGGAAGTGCGGCTTTTACAGAAATGCTTTATGAATGTAAGGATAAGTATCAGGTAGTATTTACTTTCCTGGCTATTTTGGAACTATTGGCAGAACAAATACTGACCATCACTATCGGTAGCGGGTTTAATAATTTTTGGCTGAAACGATTGGGTACTGAGGAATCAACTGTTTCTGAGGAGGATCATTAGCAGTCTTTGAATACCATGGAAAATATAAAAAAACATAATATGAAATTTGCAACCAAGGCCATACATGCCGGTATAGAACCTGATCCCTCTACGGGAGCAGTCATGACACCGATATTTCAAACCTCTACCTATGCACAGCAGGGAATCGGAAAGCATAAAGGGTATGAATATTCCAGAACCCATAATCCCACCCGTACGGTATTGCAAAATAATTTGGCTGCTCTTGAAAATGCCAAACATGGTCTTTGCTTTAGCAGTGGCATGGGTGCCATTGATACCATCATCAAGCTCTTGAATCCGGGTGATGAAGTTGTGGCTACCAATGATTTGTATGGAGGAACCTACCGCATTTTTACCAAAATATTTGAGCGCTATGGGATTAAATGCCATTTCACGCCTATTCAGGAGCCTGCGGCAATAGAAAAATTTATCAATTCAAATACCAAAATGGTATGGATTGAAACCCCTACAAACCCGATGCTTAATATTATTGATATAGAAGGGGTATGTAAAATCGCCAAAAAATATCAGATAAAGGTAGTGGTAGATAATACTTTCGCCACGCCATACCTTCAAAACCCTTTGGATTTGGGAGCGGATATTGTTACCCACTCGGTAACGAAATACCTTGGTGGTCATTCGGATTTGGTAATGGGCGCATTGGTGGTGAATGACGATGACCTTGCTGAGCAGTTGGCTTTTATTCAAAACAGTTGCGGTGCAACTCCCGGTCCGCAAGATTGTTTCCTTGCTTTGCGCGGGATTAAAACCTTGCATTTGCGTATGGATGCCCATTGCAAAAATGGAGAAATCATCGCTCATTTTTTGAGAAACCACCCTGCCATTGACAAGGTGTACTGGCCTGGTTTTGCTGATCATCCAAATCACCACATTGCAGCACAGCAAATGCGTGGGTTTGGAGGGATGATGTCCTTTACACTGCGTGAAAATAGACTCGAAAACGCCATGAAAATCGTGGAAAATGTAAAGCTCTTTCAATTGGCAGAATCTTTAGGAGGGGTTGAATCTTTAATAGGACATCCTGCAACGATGACTCATGCTTCGATTCCTAAGGAAGAGCGGGAAAAATCCGGAATTGTGGATTCATTGATTCGATTGAGTGTAGGCATAGAAGATGCGGAAGATTTGACGGAAGATTTGCGAAATGCGCTTGGATTTTTGTAAACATGATTAGGTGTTACATAACAGGCACGAGCCGGGGAATAGGAAAGGCGCTTGCCCTCAGCTTGCTGGAAGACGCACAGTTTATGGTAACCGGAATTTCTCGCCATTGTTCCATTCATCACCCCAGGTATAAGCATGTGTATGCAGATCTTTCTTCTGAGAAAGGATTAGAGGAGGTGCAGTTTGATGTCAGTGAAGCTTTAGATCAGGTTATTCTGGTTAATAATTCCGGCGAACTGGGAGAGATGAAGCATGTTGGTGATTTCAGCGAAGAACTTTTTGTCCGGACGATATTTTTAAATTTAACAGCCCCATGTTTATTGATAAATCGTTTTGTACAATCTTTTAAAGCCTTTTCCGTTAAAAAAACGATCATCAATATCAGTTCAGGAGCGGGAAAAAATCCTGTGGATGGTTGGAGTAGCTATTGCACAAGCAAGGCGGGTATAGATATGTTCAGCAGGGTGGCAGATGTAGAGTTTGGCCTAAAAAAATCCGATATAAAAATATACTCCATAGCTCCTGGAATGGTGGATACAGAAATGCAGGAGCGTATCAGAAAAACGGATGAACAACATTTCAGTAGGAAAGAAGAATTCATCAGCTACCATGAAAATAATGCCCTAGCAGATCCCCATTTGGTTGCAAAGAAGTTTTTCGCTATCTTGGCGGGGCTTTTTGTACCTGAAAAAGTTGTTTTCTCATTAAGCGAATTTAAATAAAATTATTCTTTTATAAATCCATATCAAACCTTCACATTCATGAACAAAAGTAGAATTTTACTTGCTATTTTATTTTGCTTCTCCATTTCTTTACAGAAGGGCTTCGCGCAGCAAAATATCATCAAATGTTTTTCTGAAGAAAACTTTAGGGAGCAAGCAGCAAAGGATCCTTCCTTGATTAAAAAAAGACAGCAGCTGGAAACACAGATGGCTGAAAATTCTGCAAAGCCTATGAATATTCACACAGGGCCTTATGTAATTCCTACTGTTGTGCATATTATTCACGAAGGTGGCGATGAAAATATATCAAAGGCACAGGTTTTGGATCAGCTGAGAATCATGAATGAAGACTTTAGAAAAATGAATCCTGATACGGTGAATATACCTGCACCGTGGAAAACGGTTGCCGCAGATTGTAACATGGAATTTCGTTTGGCTCAAAAAGATCCAAGTGGAAACTGCACCGATGGAATTAATCGGGTTTTTTCACACCTTACCAATAATGCCAGAGACAATGTAAAATCTGTAATTCAGTGGGATAACACCAAATATTTCAATATATGGATTGTGAAAAGTATTGACGGTGGCGGCAGCGGAGGAGGAATCGTTCTTGGATTTTCATCTTTTCCTGGATTAGATCCAGCAAAAGATGGTATTGTCATCCGTTCGGATTGTTTTGGAAGTATTGGAACGGTGGTTGCTGCAAACTATGACAAATGGGGAAGAACACCTACCCATGAAGTAGGGCATTTTATGAATCTGTTTCATATATGGGGAGATGATAATGGTGCTTGTTCCGGCACAGATTATGTTACTGATACCCCGAATGAAGGGGACCAACATTTTGGATGTGGAACTTTTCCAATTTATGACAATTGCAGTCCTACCTATCCTGGTATTATGTTTATGAATTATATGGATTACAGTGATGGCAATTGTGTGAATATGTTTACCCAAGGGCAAAAGACAAGAATAACAACTACATTGAATGGAACAAGAAGTAAATTGTGGTCTGCTGCCAATTTAGTAGCTACAGGAACCGATGGCAGTGCTGCGGTTGATTGCATTCCAAAGGCGGAATTTATGAGCAGTGGAGATATGATTTGTGAAGGGGATTCGGTTACTTTTACAGATAAAAGCTGGCATGGTCTCCCCACTTCTTGGAGCTGGAGTTTCCCAGGAGGAACGCCTTCCTCTTCTACTTCCGCTACACAGGTTGTAAAATATAATACTGCAGGAAGTTATAGTGTGAGCCTGACAGTCTCTAATAATGCCGGTACCAATACCATAACAAAAGATGCAAAAATTTATGTAAGCGCTACCAATGCGATTGTTCAGGATACGCTAAGTTATTATGAAACATATGATGTTACCAGAGTTCCTGGTCCAGATTGGACTGTAAAAAATGATGCAACAGGTCCTACATGGAAAAAAACACTCATTTCAAATAGCGATAGTGCCATGCGTATATCCGCTTATGCAGCAAATGTTTTGTATGAAGTTGACGAAATGATTAGTCCAAGTGTCAACTTAACCAAGATGCCATCACCTATGTTGAAATTTAGTTTGGCATATGTTCGTAAGACGGTATCAACCAATTCAGATGATATATTAAAAGTATTTGTGTCTTCTGATTGCGGTAAAACCTGGACACAGCGATATAGTAAATCCGGAACATTATTGGCTACTGCTGCTGTAAAGGGAGGATTCTTTGCCCCTACTTCATCAGAATGGCGTACAGAAACGGTGAGTCTTGCTACCGTTCAGAACAAGCCAAGCGTTAGGATTAAATTTCAATTCGCAGGAGGTGCAGAAAGCAACAATATTTATATCAATGATTTTAAAATTTATAGCAATACCGTTGGTATCGAAAATATTTCAAGCGAAGACATCGAATACGAAGTGTATCCCAATCCATCCAAAGGAAATACACAAGTTCATTTTAATATGCCATTCTCTGGAACATCAAGTGTAATCATTCATGATGTATTGGGTAGGGAGTTGTGGAATAGCAATGAACAAAAACGATCTATAGGTTCATATCAAATTCCTATTGATTTGAATTTGAAAAGTGGAATGTATTTTGTTTCCTTGCGAATCAATGAAAAACGCTTTGTAAAAAAATTACTTGTTGAATAATATATTATTTTATTTTTATCAAAATCACATAAGCCTTCTATCATGAATGTATTAAAATTTCGAATACTGTCAA
>CANKSK010000080.1 GCA_947485425.1 Bacteroidota bacterium
ATATCATCAGGGTTTACCACATTGAACTTCGATTTTGACATCTTTTCAACTTCTGCTCCGCAGAGATATTTGCCTTCTTTCAGAACAAATTCTGCCTGCGCATATTCAGGGTATTTTATTCTAAAGGCTTCTACATCCAAAACATCATTGTCTACAATACTCACATCAACACGCTGCGATACCAGTGGCCCTTGATGCGTTTTGAGATATTCTGACTCCATACCTTTGGAAACAAATGTTTGGCTGCCAGCATCTTTATACACAAAATTTGATCTGCCCAAAATCATTCCTTGGTTGATCAACTTTTTTGCCGGTTCATCGATTGGAATATGTCCCAAATCATAGAGAAACTTTGTCCAAAATCTGAAATACAAAAGGTGCCCCGTAGCATGCTCAGAGCCCCCGAAATACATATCTATTTCCTGCCAGTAGTTTGCGGCTTCTTTCGATACAAATTCCCCTTCATTTTTGGGGTCCATGTACCGCAGAAAATACCAGCTCGATCCTGCCCATCCCGGCATGGTAGATGTTTCCAATGGATACCCATCTTTATTCACCCAGTTTTTTGCCCTTGACAAGGGTGGTTCCCCGCTCTCTGAAGGCAGAAAAACATCAATTTCAGGCAACGACAAGGGCAGCTCACTTTTGTCTAGCAGATACGGCATACCTTCTTTGTAATAAATGGGGAAGGGCTCTCCCCAATACCGCTGACGACTGAAGATGGCATCACGCAAACGGTAATTGGTTTTCCCTTTTCCAATCCCTTTTTTCTCTATAGCCTCTATAGCTGCTGAAATAGCTTCTTTTACCGACATCCCATTTAGGAATTCTGAATGGATGAGCTTACCCTCTTTGCCATCAAAACAGGTAGCTTCGGTAGTTTCTTCTCCTAAAGATGCAATGACTTTTTTAATCGGCAACTGAAAATGATTCGCAAAGGCAAAATCTCTCGTATCATGCGCAGGAACGCCCATCACAGCGCCGGTTCCATAGCCTGCCAGCACATAATCAGATACCCATATCGGAATGCGTTCATTGCTGAAAGGGTGAATTACATAGGAGCCAGTAAATACGCCGGTAATATTTTTTACATCTGACATCCTGTCGCGTTCTGCTCGGTTGGATGCCCATTCTGCATACGCCCTTATTTCTTCTTGTTTTTCTGCACTGCTTAGGCTTTGTAACAACTCATGTTCTGGTGCAATGGCCATAAAGCTTACACCAAACAAGGTATCGGGTCGGGTGGTAAAAACTTCCAAGGCTCCGGCTTGTGATTCCAAATTAAAAAATACCGAGGCCCCTTCTGATTTACCAATCCAATTTCTTTGCTGGTCCTTTAAGGATTCAGTCCAGTCAATTTTTTCTATGCCCTGCAAAAGCCTATCTGCATAAGCGGTAATGCGAAGGGCCCATTGCTGCATCAACTTTTTTTCAACAGGAAAGCCCCCTCTTTCTGAAAGGCCATCTTTCACTTCTTCATTGGCAAGCACCGTACCTAAGCCGGGACACCAGTTTACATAGGATTCGGAGAGATATGCCAATCGATAATTCAACAGGATAGCCTGTTGCTGTCTCTCGCTCATCGTATTCCATTGCGAATCATCAAAAGCTTCTATCTCGCCACAAACTGCCTTCACAGATATATTGCCCTCTTTTTCAAAGATGCGTATCAGGGTTTCTATTTTTTCTGCCTTGTTGCTCGTGAGGTGATACCAGGAGTCAAAAAGCTCAGAAAAAATCCATTGTGTCCATTTGTAATATGATGGATCTGAAGTGCGAAACTCGCGGTTCCAGTCAAAGGAAAATCCTACCTTATCCATTTGTTCTCGGTACCTCTTGATATTCTCATCCGTTGTCAATGCCGGGTGCTTGCCGGTTTGAATGGCATATTGCTCCGCCGGAAGGCCAAAAGCATCGTAGCCCATCGGATGCAATACATGAAATCCTTTCAGTCGCTTGTATCTGGCAATAATATCAGAGGCAATATAGCCCAGCGGATGTCCAACATGCAAACCCGCTCCCGAAGGATAGGGAAACATGTCCAAAATATAAAACTTGGGCTTCTCAGAAGTAGAAGAAGTGCCGAATATGTTTTTCTCGCGCCATAGGGCTCGCCATTTTTCTTCGATGGCTGTATAGGGGTATTCCATAAAATCAGATTAAGAGTGCGAATTTAAAAAATTAATAAGGAAGTTTTGCGTTCGTGATAGAACAATATAATTTTCTAAATTTGCAGAATCATTGGGATAATACCTAAATTGGAATGTCAGAAGATCAAAAAATATCAAAACGCAAGCTCAGGACCTCCTACTTGTCAACCATTGTAAGCATTTCCCTCGTCCTTTTTATGCTGGGATTGCTGGGAATGATTCTATTAAACACCAAGAAGCTTTCCGATTATGTGAAGGAAAACATCGAAATTACCGTTTTTTTGAAGGATAATTTGAAAGATCCTGAAATTGAACAAATGAAAAAATCCCTTGATGCCAGCCCGGGGGTTAAATCTACGGAATACATTACCAAGGAATTAGCGGCCAAACGCCTGAAAGACGATTTGGGTGAGGATTTTGTAAGCTTTTTGGGCTACAATCCCCTGCTACCCTCTATCGATATTCGCTTGCATGCCGTTTATGCCAACCCCGATAGCCTTAGAAAAATCGAAAAAACACTTACCCAGGATCGAATGGTTAAAGAGGTTTATTACCAAAAATCCCTGGTAAACTTGGTAAACGACAACCTGAAATCCATCGGATTGGTCATCATTATTTTTAGCGGGCTTCTGGCACTCATCGCTGTGGCTTTGATAAACAATACCATTCGGCTTTCCCTCTATTCCAAACGCTTTCTCATCAAAAGCATGCAGCTGGTGGGGGCCACACAGTCCTTTATTCGCAGACCTTTTGTCAAAAAAGGGATTTCTCATGGCTTGTATGGCGCCTTAATTGCCAATGTACTGCTTTCTGGCGTGATGTATTTGGCACAGCAACAGCTTCCAGAATTGTTTGATATTCAGGATATTAAATTGATTGGCACCCTCTTTCTGGCCGTTGCCATTACCGGAATCCTAATTTCTTGGGTCAGCACCTCTTTTGCCGTGAGAAAATACCTCCGTCTGAAGATGGACGACCTATATTATTGAGCATTATTAAACTTAAATTGACATGAGCACAAAAACCAATGTACAGAAACCCAATAAAACTGTACCCTTCAAAGAAAAACAAGATGAAAGCATCCTTTTTGAAAAGGATAATTTTATTTGGATGATTATTGGATTGGTCATCATTTTTACCGGTTTTTACCTGATGTCAGGCGGTGGAAGTGAAAATCCCAATGATTTTAATACTGAAATTTTTAGTGGTCGTCGCATTGTTGTGGCTCCAATAATCGTTGTTATAGGCTTTATTGTTGAAGTTTATGCCATTTTAAAGAAATCAGGGGAGAAATAGAGTTTATGACCATTATTCAATCCCTCATTCTGGGCATAGTAGAAGGAATTACGGAATTTTTACCGGTGTCTTCTACCGGGCATATGATTATCGCTTCTTCACTCATGGGCATTGCAAAAGATGATTTTACCAAGGCTTTTACCATTGCCATTCAACTTGGTGCCATCTTATCGGTGGTAGTCCTTTATTGGAGAAAATTTATCCAATCTTTTCAGTTTTATTTGACCCTTTTGGTTGCATTTTTGCCTGTAGCGGTAATCGGGAAGTTATTCAACAAGCAAATCGATATGCTACTGGAAAATGTCATTGTAGTGGCCTTTTCCCTCCTTTTTGGTGGAATTCTTTTACTCTTTATTGATAAAATATTTCAAGATAAAGATTCAAATGTAGAAGAAGTCAGCATGCCTTCGGCTTTAAAAATCGGATTGTTTCAGGTAATTGCCATGATTCCCGGTGTTTCAAGATCCGCAGCAAGTATCATTGGTGGATTAAGTCAGAAACTAAATCGAAAAACAGCTGCTGAGTTTTCTTTTTTTCTTGCCGTTCCTACCATGTTTGCTGCTACTGTTTATAAATTGTATTCCTTTTATTTTAAAGATGGTGGCCATGTATTTGAAAGTCAGCACCTACAACTGTTAATCATCGGAAATTTGGTAGCCTTTGTCGTGGCAATGCTTGCCATTCGCTCTTTTATTGGCTACCTGAGTAAATATGGGTTTAAAGCATTCGGATACTATAGAATTATCGTAGGCCTACTTATTTTGGTTTTGTATTTTTTAGGCATTCCGCTTACAATTGTATAATGGAGGAAAAAAAAGGAGAAATAATTCTCGTCAACAAGCCCTATCGTTGGACTTCCTTCGATGTAGTAAGTAAAATAAGAAACCTTTCAAAGATGAAGAAGGTGGGCCATAGCGGCACCCTCGATCCTTTGGCAACAGGTCTTTTGGTGATTTGTACCGGTATGTATACCAAAACCATAGATACCATTCAAGGAAAGGAAAAGGAATATTTTGGGAGTTTGGTTTTAGGTGCAACCACTCCCTCGTATGATTTGGAAACGGAAGTCGATAACCGGTATCCAACGGAACACATCACCGAAAAAATGATTTTGGACAACTGCAGTCTATTTACTGGCCGCATTCAGCAAGTTGCCCCGGCCCATTCGGCAAAAAAAATCAACGGAAAACGTGCCTATGAGTTGGCTAGGGAAGGGCTAGAGGTAATTATTCAGCCCCGTGAAGTGGAAATTACTGTATTTGAAATTATTAAAATTGAAATGCCTAGAGTCGATTTTAGAGTCGTCTGCAGCAAAGGAACCTATATACGCTCCCTAGCGTTTGACTTTGGAAAATCTCTTGGAAGTGGTGCCTATCTTTCTGCACTCCTGCGCAGCCGAATTGGCGAATTTAAAATAGAAGACGCCCACACAATAGATCAACTCATCGATCGTTATAAAGGAGCTGCAAATAGCGAAGTAACGCCCTGAAACAAACAATAATACAATTAATATTCTTAATAGTACACCAATAGGGCAATCTATGCTTATCTTTGCGCCTTTAAATTAATAAATGACAAAGCTTTTGTAAAAAGTTTTAAATATCCAAGATGAAATTATCACAATTTAAATTTACCCTTGCCGACAACCTGATGGCGACTTATCCTTCTCCAAATAGGGATGAATCCAGACTCATGGTGTTAAACAGAAAAACAGGAACCATCGAACACAAAGTGTTTAAAGATATTCTTGAATACTTTGATGATCAGGATGTTATGATCCTTAATAATACCAAAGTATTTCCAGCCCGCCTCTATGGCAATAAGGAAAAAACAGGTGCTAAAATTGAGGTGTTCCTGCTCAGAGAGCTCAACCGTGAAAGCCGCCTTTGGGATGTCCTCGTGGATCCCGCTCGTAAAATAAGGATAGGCAATAAACTCTATTTTGGGGATGATGATGCATTGGTTGCTGAAGTAATCGACAACACCACCTCTAGAGGTAGAACATTGCGTTTCCTTTTTGATGGCTCTTACGAAGAGTTTCGCAAAACAATAGAGGATATGGGACATACCCCCCTTCCTAAATATATCAAAAGAAAAGCGGAAGAATCCGATAAAGAAAGATACCAAACCGTTTATGCAAAACATGAGGGCGCTGTTGCGGCCCCAACGGCAGGACTGCATTTTAGCCGTGAATTGCTCAAAAGACTTGAACTTAAAGGGGTAAACTTTGCCGAAGTAACCTTGCATGCCGGATTGGGAACCTTCAGACCTGTTGAGGTAGAAGATCTTACCAAACACAAAATGGACTCTGAACAATATATCGTTTCAGAGGAAGCCGTAAAAGCAGTTAATGCCGG
>CANKSK010000081.1 GCA_947485425.1 Bacteroidota bacterium
ATGCCAACGATAGGTTTTGGGCTTACTTTTGTATTTGCCTTGCCATTATATTTAAATGAAACGGGCGTGAGATTGCGTATGAGATTTAATCCATCGTTGAAAGTATTGACATCTTTTTTAAGACGAGAGTCGGAATAGTTGTGTGTTGCACCTCCAAGCCATAGGTCTCCAGTGGAACGAATTTGTCCATTTACATCAAGGTCGTAGAGAATATTATACCCATTTACATTTCCCATACCAACTCTTCCGTCGGCCCGTACAATCATATAAGGATATCCGTCACTTCTAAAAACTGTCAAAATACGAGCGGTCGTATCAGCGATGTCGGCTGCCACCTTTACAGCAAGCCCATTGCCACCGCCACAATGTGTCGTAGCGTCTGAAGGATATATATTTTCAATAATAGCGCCATAAAACGCACAAGAATCAATATTGTAAAATCCGGGAGAAGTAGAGCTGCTGGAGATGGATTGGAGGGGATGGTGAACCCTTCCTGCCTCAATACCCCCATCATAAAATGATGCGCCTTTATTAATTGTAACACCAAAGCCATAACTATTTTGCAAGGTATCATTTTGATTTTTTCCAATGGTTAATTGGTCGCATATATGGTTACTTCCTCTCAAGGTTAGATTATGATGGGGTAGTGGTGAAGTCGTACCTATTCCCATTGTTCCTGTGCGTGAAAAATAAGCCATAGGTGCATAAAATGGATGTGTTGATGCCACAATCACACCACGGTCTCCAGAATTCCTAATAAACTGAACGCCTACAGAATCATTAGTATTGGTGTAGCCAAAATCAAGGCTCACATAATTTGCCAAATTTGATGTAAGGTTCAAAGGAACACTATTTCCTCCATCTTTCACACTGATATAGGCATTATTATAGGAAAGCCGATTTACAGTACCAATGCCTATGAAGCTATTGCCACTTCCTGCTTGATGATCATAGATAAGACTCTGGCAAATAACATTTGTTGCGGATCTTTTCACAACATAATCGGTTGTAATTCCACCACCACACTCACTAACGCCTCCACCTGCTGGGCCTGGGGGCCCTGTGGGGCCGGTTGGTCCCGTTGGCCCGGCGGTGCCCGAATCGCGAACCAATATTACGTCGCCAAAAGCATTTACGGACAGTACTTTCTTGTTCCAGGAAATTGCCGTTGAACTGCTATCGAGGTCTGAAAAACGCAATCCGCTTTTCCCGGGTATTTTAGAAATGGCCTGTGAATTGATCTCAAGTGTATTGCCGGGTGTGGAATCATTTATTCCTATATAACGATCTCTTGTTGCGGCAGTACTTTGCCTCCGGTCGAAAGGATGCACATACAGATCGCCTAAATCTGTGGTTTTAAAATCAGTGAAAAGGGTATCTTTTCTGAAAGTGGTTCTGAACTGCGCAGCTGTAGAATCCTTTACTTCAAGAAACCTTGATGGATTGAATTGTCTGTTAATTCCTCCCGACCTGCCGGTATTAATACCTACTTTACCCGATGAATCTATGCGCATGGCTTCTTTATGATGATTAATTGCAAGGTTTTTCAGTCCGGTATAAAAAATCATAGGGCCATTTTCATAAAAATGAAATTCTCCCTTCACTGTTGTGTCTGCACCCACAAGGCCCATTCGAATACCTCTTTCAGCATTCGTATAACCCGTGGTTGAATTGGTAAACTGCAGATAGCTGCCTGAAACAGAATTGAAATGAATATGCAGTGCATTTTTAGGTTTGAATAAATTGAAAGCCGATCTTGTAGACATGTTTGCTGACATGCCTACATAGCCGGTGGTATCAATTTTTATTTTACCAATCACTTCTCTGTCAGCGGCTGGTGAACCAGAACCAATATATCGACTTGTACGAAACTCCATTTGTGAAGAACCACTTTCATTTGACATTCCGCTTTCCAAATATAGATTTCCCCCATTTACACCGCCTGTTGTTCCTGGGGCACTTCCACCTGCTGCAAGGGTAAGATGCCTTCCCTTATTGCCTGAAGTAGAATGGCGTTCGACCTGTATGCATCTGTCCACATCTCCTCCCATGGTTATTGTGGGCTGAGTAGTTAGGGTAGTGGCGGCAGTTGTTCCAATGCATAAAGTACCTACATGATTAAGGCGCATGCGCTCTAAGGGTGATGCATTGCTTGCTGTAGAAAATACAAGTGCTCCTTTATAGGCAGCATTGGTTCTATCGGTGATAAGACCTGCAATACCTGCTATATTGGTAAGGCCACTTGTAAGGCGATTCGCTGCAAATAATATATTGCTTCCAGATCCATTGGTTGCGGCGCCTGTATTTTGGAAAAGACAAATATCTTGAACAGTGCCTGCGCTACTTCTAGCGACATCCAATAAAAAACTTGGAGAGGAGGTACCAAGACCTACGTTGCCTCCAAGAAAAGAAGCTGCATAATTATTTGTAGCCCCTGTTTGGGCGTTGACAGTTAAGCCATACGAATTGGCAGCCGTTGAAACAGCGCCTGCCTCAATAAGCAACCCATGTGTATTGGTAATTGTAGCATTGGTACTTTTTATTGGTGCTCCGGCTATACTCAGGGTTGCAGCAGTTGTACAAGTACTTGCTCCGACAAATGAATAGGTGGGTTGTGTAATAAGAACTTCGCGCTGTGTAGCGAGCGCTCCTGTAGCCCACTGCCTGCCTGCGGTGGTGATAGTTACCGCAGGTATTTCTGTTGATGCAGTTTGGTTGGTGTTAACGGCTCCGGTGTAAACAATACCGGTGAGTGCGCCGGTAGCAGTGGCGGTTTGAGAGATGCTGAGCTTGGCACCCGGGTTAGTTACTCCAATGCCCACATTTCCCGAAGGAATAATGGTCATTTGCTGAACGCCGGTTCCGGGAGTGGATGGGCAGGTATAAAAAGCAATATTGGATTGATCAGCCTGAATATTAAGATCACGGTTAGCCGTGCTGCCATTATTCCAGATATAACCTATTTGAGTTCCACCTGAAAGCATACGCCAATAAGTAGCTGTACTTGCCGGTGCATCTGTTCGGAAAACTTCACCAAGTGTGGAAATTGTACTATTGCCGGGCAAAACCATGTTGGTGCCATCAATGTGTAATAAGGAATTGGTAAAGCCTGAACCAAAGTAACCTATACCCATGCTTTTAATCCAGTTATTAGAACTTCCACTGGTATTATCCGGTTGAGAAAAATAACTATTTGAAACCCCATTAGTAATTAATTGTGCAATCGAAAATTTGGATAAGAACATTGCTAATATAAGCAGAAAGACGATTTTTGAGATTAAGTTTTTCATTTTGATTTGATTTTAATTGTGGCTGATACTAATTTTATTTGTTTGAATTTTATAATCAACTTTTTGGATTTTCAGCAAGTAAATTCCATTCGGAAAGCCCTCGCAATTGAATTGAAATTCGGCTGAGTGAATTTGTTTTGAAAACAGTATTCTTCCCAGCATATCTATCACTTCGATTTTACGGATAACAATGTCTGTTTTTATAATTATTTCTTCATCAGCAGGATTGGGGTAAAATAAAATATCATTTTCAGGAATGCTTTCTTCTATTCCGTTTGGTTTACAATTGAAAGCGGCATCGTTAATTAAAAAGTTGGAAACAAAATTGGGCAAGCCCTGATTGGGTGCTCGTCCATTTAAGGGGATGCCTCCTTTATGTACACCACATCCGACACCAATTACGTCAGGATTGGAAATATAGGAAAGTGAATCACCTCCTACCTGAGCACAAGAAAATAGTCTCCCATCCATACCAATTAAAAAATCACCGGCAATTTCATATAAAGAGCTCGTAAAAACTTTTTGTTTTGAATTTATAATAGCTAAAGAATCAATATTGGACAAATCATATTGATAAATTTTTGGTCGCCAATATCCTGACTCCTGATAAAATACGCTGCCATTCGGTGAAAAATCTAAACCTAATGATGTAGTTGTATCTAATTGAAGAGAAACTAATGTGGAAAATATTCCCGAAGTATTGTCGAATTGTAAGACATCAATAAAATCAAACCCTTTATGAACAGCCACCCAGTCATATTCAACCAATACTGCGGCTAAATTCCCTTTGGGTGAAAACTTTAAATTACGCCCTCCAGATAGAGCATAGTCTTGTTGTGGTATACTATAATCTGTTCCTGCGTTTGAGAACACAGGAATTGTATCCAGACCAGTTTCAGTTAAATGGTAAGCCCTGAACTTATCGTTATGTCGTTCATGGCCGGCAATCCAATATCCGCATCCGCTGGCATCTTTTGTAGCAGCCACTTCTTCGGCAGCAGGTGTGAAAAGTTGCCGGGCTTTTATCATTACTGAACCCAAACCGGAATTTTTGTTCATATTCACTGTTGAATACATCAAACCATGTCCTTTACCGTTTACATATCCATCCACTGTAAAAATATAATAAATGCTATCATTGCCTGGCTGTGGAACTATTACACATTTATTTCGTGGTTCAGCATATTGAGCAACGCCAATGGTGTCACCATTTTGCATCATTACATGATGGCTATTCCAAACTGTTTTGCCATCGGTATAAAATAAAAGCTTCCCGCTGGTATCACTCATTACTGCAGAATTCGACTGACAGGCCAATTTCCCTGTTGTATCGGCAACCGGAAGTCCGCTCGAAAAATCCAATCCGCATTTGTTGCCAAAATACCAATGGGCAGTACGTTTGAGATCCGGGTTTTGAGCATTAGCCTCCAAGCCAAAACAAAAAAAGGGAACAACTAAAAGAAGGGTAAATTTTAACAGATATGCAGGATTTGCTGTTATTACAGAGAGGATAGATAAGAATTTAGTTTTCATGAGCCAGATTTCTTTAAGTTAAACATGGCTCAATGTATTTCTAATTTTTCATTAAAAAAAAATTAAAAGCGAAGTAAGTATATTTTTCCTATATCAAATCAAAAAAGACTATCGGTGTATTTTGAAATTCGTTATCAAAAATATTTTTGTTAAAATTCCAGCTGTTAAGCCTCTTTGCAATAGCTTCTCCATAAATAAGCAGTCCTGCATAAGCATTTCCCGTTGCGGCATATTGAAACCCTGCTTTATTATATGGAACACTTGCTAAATCAGAAGTATCACAACTATTCCAATAGTCAGGGGTTTGACCGTTCACATTAAACCAATCCTTTACACGGTTCAATTGATCCCAGTTATCAGGACACTGGGTATAATCCTCAAACCCAGCATTCGGAACCAGATTCCCCTGCCCCTGAGCCTTCAAGCTATATGTTAGAACCAAGCCCATTATTAAAGCATAAACTATTTGTTTCATTTTGACGGGGCTAAGATAAGTTGTATTTTCTCATTTCAGGCAATTTTATAACAATGAATATTTTTTAAGTAATTGAATATTAGCATAATAATAGCATTAATCATCGAAGTTAATGGTGAAGAATAAACAAATCGGCAGGTATATTCTGATTTGGTATTTTTTATTTCATTATGCTTATAATTTATTATTCTTATGATATGCATTAATGTGAATTCAATTTTATAAAGACATTAGTAAAAGAGGTCATTCTGCAAGTTTAAAATTTTGATTTATAGAATCCAATTTTAATTTTTATTATAGGTTTTATTGAGGCTTTTTATGATCAATGAATCGAATGAAATTAGATGCATTTTGTTGTGTTTTTATAATGGATTCGTCTCGCTTGTTCTCGAATAAAAAAGTCCACAACCATATAAAGGTTGATTGTTCATTTGCCCCATTCCTGAATCTTCGTTAAACGACCAATGTAGATCGTAGTTTTTTTGGA
>CANKSK010000082.1 GCA_947485425.1 Bacteroidota bacterium
AATCCTGGAGATATTTCTTTCTTGTTAAGAATTGAATCGGGTGAAAGCTTCCTTGCCAATCAGCTCCATCTTTTTGAAGATGCTGAACTTCCTCAACTGTATCGAAAACTTTCACAACTGCCTGAAAACTACGAAAATGATGAAGTCATCACCGAACTTTTCAGACGCATTGAAAATACCAATGACTCTTTTTTCATCACAGGAAAAGCAGGAACAGGAAAATCAACATTCATTCACTATTTTGCAAAAAAAACCCAAAAAAAAGTCTTAATGATGGCCTTCACTGGCATTGCAGCAATGAATGCCGGCGGACAAACCATTCATTCATTTTTCAGATTACCCCTAAAGCCCCTATTACCGGGTGATCATGAAATAACCCTTTTTGAACAAGCAACACAAAAATTTAAAATCATCCAAAAAACCGATACCTTCATCATTGATGAGGTTTCAATGCTTCGATCTGATATTTTAGAAGCAATTGACTTTTCCTTAAGACACAATGGCGGAAATCCGCATAAACCTTTCGGTGGAAAACAAATACTATTCGTTGGAGACATTTTCCAACTCCCCCCCGTTACGGCCGAAATAATTGATGGAATCCGATTCCAAGAAATCTATGCAAGTGAATATTTCTTTCATGCGCCGGCATATAAAAAAATGAACCCCTTGTATTTTGAATTTAAGGTTTCACATCGACAAAAAAATGACCAAGAATTTGTAGAAATGCTCGATAAAATTCGAATCTGCAAAACCGATCAGGCGCTTCTCAATACATTAAACGAAAGATATGCACCGGATTATCAACCAACAAACGAAGAATTTGTCATCAAACTGACAGCCGACAACGCCATAGCAAATGCAGAAAATGCAATGAAATTGCGTGAACTTCCATACGCCGACCTGCCACCTTTTGAAGCTGAAATAACCGGTGAATTTGCAGTACAAAAATTCCCCACTGCCAAAACGTTGGAACTAAAAAAAAATGCTCAGGTCATCTTCATCAAAAATGATACGGGTAAAAAATGGGTGAATGGAACCATTGCCAAAATTGATTTTATCACCAAAGATTTTATTGAAATCCGCCTTCAAGATGGCAGTATACACAGGCTCGAAAAAGAAACCTGGGAAAATAGAAGATATAAATTCGACAAAACAAAAAATAGAATTATTTCCGAAATCACCGGAACCTTTAAACAATATCCCATTCGACTCGCTTGGGCAATCACCATCCATAAAAGCCAAGGACTCAGCTTTGATCAAGTCATTATTGATATGGGCCGCGGCGCTTTTGTAAATGGACAAGTGTACACGGCTTTAAGCAGATGTAGAACGTTACAAGGCATTAAACTGACAAAAAAACTGCGAAAGGAAGACATCATTTCGGATAAAAGAATTATAGACTTTCATGAAACAGAACAATTGCTTTCGCAACTGAAGGAAAATGAATCGAATTAAAGATTCAGTTGCGTTTAAAACTTTTAAGTTTTAGCATACAAAAATTTGACTAAACACTTATTTCGAAACTAATATTTTTTTTATAGGTCAGCATTATTTCATACACAGAAAAAGTAGTGCAACAAAACAACAATAAACCTCCATTAACAACCATTAGTAAAAGCCTGTAAATAGTTTATCATATCCGAAATATGGAGTTTTGACTAATGAAAGTTTTTTTTTAAATTTGATTTTTAAATAAATTTAATTATATTTGTTATATATTACATTTTACCTTAATTTCTACTTTTGAAAACTAACCGTATTTTATTCCAAATCAATCACCGTAATGCAAAGTTTATTTTATTAGCTTTATTGAGTTGTCTCTCGTATAAATATACGAATGCACAGTGCTCAGACTGTCTCAATATAAATTGTTCCACTTCTGCAAGCGCCCTTGGGGATTGTTCATTTGCACAAGGAGATGGTTCCACTTCCGGGGGCAGCAATTCTATTTCTATGGGAAAAAATGCAAGTGCAATTGGGCTAAGTTCCGTGGCGCTTGGTGAGAGAATAATTTGTGATGGAGATTATGCAGCGGGACTGGGCTATACAAGTAATGCAAATGGAGATTTTAGTATAGCAATAGGAACATACGTAAAAAGCATTTCAACAGCAACAGCGAATTTTGTGATTGGGAAGGGGGTATCTTCGGGCTCAACCTTGGATAATAGCACCAATAATTCCCTTAAAATAGGTTTTAACAGCACTGTTCCCACAATTTTTGTGACAGGTGGATCAGGCGCAGGTACATACGGGATGGTTGGAATTGGTACGGCGAGCGCACCGGTTTCTCTTCTTCATGTTGAGGGCACTGAACAAATAGGAACAGCGTCTTCGGTCACTGGAATATTAAAATTTTATAATAGTGCAAGTGCAAATTTTACTGCTTTCCAGGCTGGTAATGCAAGTTCAGGTGTAACTTATACGTTGCCTACCGCAGATGGTACAAATGGACAGGTATTAACTACTAATGGTTCAGCAATTTTATCATGGGGAGCCGGATGGGCTGGTTCTGCATGGTTACTTAACGGTAATTCAGGAACAACTGCAGGTACTAATTTTATTGGTACTACTGATAATGTTGACTTTATTTTTAAAACAAATAATAGTGAAAAGGCAAGAATGACCGCAATCGGCAATTTTGGAATTGGAACCTCATCTCCAACATCAATTTTTCATACAATTGCATCAGGTGCTAAAACTGCTGCTTATACAGGTAACTTTCTTTCCTGCACCGCCACATCTTCAACTTCTTCAATTACAAAAGCGGCCTTGGAAATTCAATCAACAGGTTCGTGGGCCGGAACGAGCGCAAGTAATATAGGATTATTAGTTTCAAGCGTGACGGGAGGTACCAATAATTATGATGCAATATTTAACGGAGGAGGAAATGTTGGAATAGGCACCAACAGTCCCGCTGATTTTTTACACATGCACAAACCTACAGAAACAGCTATTTACACAAGATATACGAATAGTCTTGGAGTTACGGGATTTAGATTGGGAATTGAAAAACATAACCGTGGCGAAATAAGGATGGTAGATGATAGAAGATTATCTTTTTTTACAAATGATAGTGAAAGAATGAGAATTGATTCCACCAGTGGCTTTGTCGGCATAGAAGTACGGGGTGGTTCTCCATTTCACACTCCTAGAAATCTTTTACATTTACACCAAAATGATAATAGCACTCCTATTTATCTTCAGTTAACAAATCTGTCATCGACATCAACAAGTGCTAATAGAGGAGTTAAAATAGGAATCCGTTATGATGGTTCTAATTCAAATGCAGAATTAATTCAGGAAGAGAATGGCCCAATGGTTTTTTTTACTTCAAATAGCACAAATACCTATGAAAGAGTGCGAATCAACTCCGAAGGAAACTTTGGTATTGGTACAAATAATCCTACTTCTCTTCTCCATACTGTTGCTTCGGGAGCTCAGACAGTAACTTATACAGGAAATTTACTTACTAATTCTGCCACATCATCCACATCATCAATTAATAAATATGGGGTTCAGGTAACATCTACAGGAACATGGAATGGAAGTGCATCAACTAATACGGGATTTTATGTGTCTTCGGTAACAGGAGGAACAACAAATTATGATGCCGTTTTTAATGGCGGAAATAACGTTGGTATAGGACTTGCCACTCCAGCATCTAAACTTGAAATTAAAGGTTCGGGTACCACTTCTTCCTCCTCTTCTTTGAATGTTACCAATTCATCTGGTAATTCAATGCTTCATGTGAGAGATGATGGAAGAACAGGAATTGGAACAACATCCCCGGGTTCAAAACTTGAGGTAAAAGGAAGCGGAACAACATCCTCATCTTCTGCATTGAATGTCACAGATAATAGTGGAAATACGTTATTTTTTGTTCAGGATGATGGGGAGATTGGAATTGGGACAAGTACATTTACGGCAAATACTTCCACAAAATTAAAATCCACAGGTGATATTGCGGTTACGACTGCGGGAAAAGGATTTATTGTAAAAGATAGCGCAAATGGTAATTGTTATTTGATAACAACTACTAACGGGGTCTTAGGTGTCATTATAACTAATTGCCCTTAATATTTTTACAATGAAATATTTAGTCCGGCTTTTAGCCCTGTTATTCGTATTTTTAATTTCTAAATCTGTTGGATTTGCGCAGCTTGTGAAAAAGTGGGATAATACTTTTGGTACAGATAAGCGCGAATTTGTAATCCCTTTAATTGAAACTATAGATAAAGGATTTCTCATAGGTGGATCAACTATGGCAGGAGTAAATGGGGATAAAACTCAACCCGGATGGGGTTGGGATGATATTTGGATAGTAAAAACGGATAGCAGTGGTAAGAAGGTATGGGACAAAGATTTTGGAGGAAATCAGCCTGAGGATCTTCATTCTATACTTGAAACGTCAAATCAGGATTTATTATTAATTGGATCTTCAAAATCAGGAGTAAGCGGAAATAAAAGCGAGCCTAATTGGGACACTACTACAATTTCGTACAAGATAAGCTATGATTTCTGGATTATTAAGACTAATAAATATGGAAATAAAATATGGGATAAAAGATTTGGTGGTACAAATAGTGATGGGCCCAATGCCGGAATAAATCTTCCCGGAAACACATACTTAATAGGGGGATGGTCTGCATCTGATATTGGTGGAAACAAATCTGAAAGCAATAGAGATTCCTCTCATTCTTATTTAACAGATGATTACTGGATTGTTAAAATTGATGATAGTGGCAATAAGATTTGGGACAGAACCTATGGAGGTACTAAAAACGATGTATTAACTACCATGCTTCATTCTGACGATGGAGGTATAATATTAGGAGGTTGGTCTAATTCCAATATTGGGGCTGAAAAGTCTGAGGATTCACGGGGAGGATATGATTATTGGATTATTAAAATTGACTCTATAGGTAATAAAATATGGGATAAAACCTTTGGGGGTGGTATGGATGATATATTAGAAAATATCACTCAAACTTTAGACGGAGGATTTATTTTAACAGGTTATTCTTTTTCAGGTATTGGTGGAGAAAAGTCTGAATCAAATTGGGATAATACTTTAATTACCTCGGATTATTGGATAGTTAAAATTGATGGTAATGGGAATAAAATATGGGACAAAAGGTATGGAGGATCGAGTAGAGATGAACTTTTCAGCTTTAGTCCGTCAACAGGAACAGATGATGGTAATCTTTTGATTTGCGGTTTTTCGTATAGTCCGTCAGATGGAGATAAAACACAGACCAATTTACCAAGCGGTTCAAGAAATTTTTGGATTATATCAATCAATAGTTTAACCCATAAAAAAAATTGGGATCAGACAATTTTCGTAGACCCTGGGTATGGCCATATTCGAACTACGAGCGATAATAATTTTATCATTTGGTGTGCAACAACTACTGGAATATTTGGCGACAAAACTCAACCGGGAAAAGGATCGGAAGATTACTGGATGGCTAAGTACAAACCTATTACAGCAAATATTTCAGAAAATACAAGCAGTATTTTTTTTGATATCTATCCCAACCCAACAAGAGAAAATTTCACAATTTCTTACAATCTTCCTATTGAAATATATTCTGCGCATTTACGAATTTATAATTCATTAGGCATCGAAAAATTACAATGTATCTTATATCGCAATGAAAGTCAGCTTACCAAAGATATAAAACTTGTACCAGGAATTTACTTTTTTCAGATAATTACTGAGAAAGGAAATTCAATTGTAAAAAAATTAATAGTTGCTGGAGAATAAAAAATTTG
>CANKSK010000083.1 GCA_947485425.1 Bacteroidota bacterium
AACAATAAGCCTACTGTAACCTTTTCTAATGTTTCTGTTAATCATAATAATGGCAGTCCAAAGCTAGCTAACGGGAAATTGATTGTTCCATAGTATAAAAATTTCTCTTATTGAAGCCTTCATGAATGTATTTTCATGAAGGTTTTTTTTTAATATTGAAGCCAATGTCTTTGAAATAGCAGTCATTTATAAAACAGATAGCAGATTGATAACTTCTTCAGATGGGTAAAAAAAAATCCGCAGAATGAAAACCAATGTAATCAAAGAAGATTTCTATTAAAAAAACAATCACACATAAAATAAGACTTTCTTTTATATGCTTGACATATTTGTCACTTAAGAATATTATCATTAAAATTGCATTCTAGAAAACTTTATTCCCCCTTATCAATTCTTGCATGAGACGAATACTGTATGATTACCAAAACCTAAAAAATGTATATGCAAATGAATACCATCAAAACAAAATTATGGATGTTGCTGATATCCGGCATCTGCTTTTCCTTTGCACAGGGGCAGACGGCCACAGTCAGCGCCGGAATGAATGCTAGTGGAAGCGGGGGTTCAGCAAGCTTCTCGGTGGGCCAACTCAATTATGTTACCCAATCGGGAACCAATGGATCTTCTGCCCAGGGCGTGCAGCAGCCGTATGAAATTTTCATTGTTTCCGTTCTTGAAAATCAGTACAACATTGCCCTCTCGGTTTATCCAAACCCCACCGAAGGTAAAGTAAACCTGCAAGTAGGTGACTTTAAAAACAAAAAACTTTTTTATCAATTGCTTGACATGCAAGGACGCCTGATAGAGAAAGCAGAGATTAGCGAAATGCAGACGGAATTGCCTATGCAAAATCTGCCGCAAGCAACGTATCTATTAAACATTTACCAAAACGAAAAAAACATCCAATCTTTTAAAATCATCAAACACTAATTACTAATTATCTATGAAAAAATTTCTTCTTCCCCTATTTCTGGTCTGTCTGATTTTTTCCGCCATGGCACAAGCACCGGATAAAATGAGCTACCAAACGGTTATCAGAGACCTCAACAATACCCTGCTCGTCAACCAACCGGTTAAAGTAAAAATAAGCTTGCTACAAGGAAGTTCAACGGGCTCTGCGGTGTATGTTGAAACCCAAAGCAAATCAACCAATGGCAATGGTTTGCTAAGCCTGGAAATTGGCTCAGGAGCGGTGGTTAGCGGCAGCATCGCCAGCATCAACTGGAGCAATGGTCCCTATTTTATCAAATCAGAAACAGACCCAAATGGAGGCAGCAACTACACCATTTCAGGAACCACACAAATGCTCAGTGTACCCTATGCTTTGCATGCCAAATCAGCAGGCTCTGTGCTGAATCCAGAGTGGACAGAAACAAACGGAAATGTGTATAGAAGCACCGGATATGTGGGTATTGGAACTTCTAATCCTGAATATCCATTGCAAATTAGCTGGTCCGGACAAAGTGGTGCACAAAATGAAACCCGCGGAATTTCCGTATATACCCAAGGACAAAACACGAACGGGTCTTATTTGAATCAAGGCATCTTTAGTCAATACAATTCAGATGTAACCGGAGGAAGATCCATCTGGGGCGTTGCTTCCGGTAATAACTTCGGTGTAGGTGTAGTAGGAGAGTCTGATGTTCGTGCCACATCGCAAGGGGTAAGTGGGTATTCACTTAGTAAAACAGGTGATGCAAACAACAAAACAGGTGTTTTGGGATGGGCTCGTGGTGCCTGGGATGGCAGTGGAGCCGGAACCGGCAACCATTATGGTGTTTCCGGACTTTCTGAAGGCAGCAGCGGACAAGAAAGCTTTGGCGTTTTGGGTAGAGCACAAAGTGCTGCCACCAATAATTACGGAGCATGTGGCTTAAGCTTTGGATCAGGTACCCGTAACTTTGGACTCAATGGAGAATCCTATGGAAAAGGCAATATCAATATTGGGGTAGCAGGTTTTGGAAGATCCAGCAAAGGCTCTTTGAATGTGGGCGTATATGGTGCTAGCATTCAAGACAGCGCAACTACCACCTATGGTGTATTTGCAGAAAATACAACCTCATCTATTTTGAGCTATCAAACAGCACTCTTTGCACATGCTGCCAATAACCCAAAACAAAATTTTTCTGTAGATGGAACTTCTGATTCTCCTGTTGGTGACAGCTATGGTATTACCGGATGGGCATATGGTGCCAATAAAAACTATGCAGTGTATGGATATACCAGCGGAGGCACAACAGCCTATGCAGGCTTCTTCGATGGTAATTTGCATTACACAGGTGCTTTGACAACACCATCAGACAGAAGACTCAAATCAGATATCAAGCCGATGGTCAATGCGCTTTCCGCTTTGGAAAAAATCAATCCAGTTACCTATACCTTTAAAAAAGATATGGTAGAAAATCTACACCTCGATAACAAACCGCAATTTGGATTTATTGCCCAAGAGTTAGAGAGCGTTTTCCCTGATTTGGTAAAAGAAGAAAAAGCACCTGTTTTCAAGGTAACTTCGGAAACAAATGAAGCTGGAATGACCATCTCCAAAAAAGAATTGGAAAAATATGAGGAATACAAAGCCATCAACTACGTGGGTCTCATTCCTGTTCTCACCAAGGCCATTCAAGAGCAACAAGAGATGATTCAAAAACTTCAAAACAGAATAAAAGTATTGGAAGATCAAAGAAAATAATCTTCTTTTCAATTTTAAAAAAAGGCTAAAAAATAAGACATTTTTTAGCCTTTTTTTTGTGCTGATTTGATAGGGATAAGAAAAAAAAATAGGTTCATTCCATTGTCACTTTGACCTTACATGACAAAATATTTTTCCCATTTTTAATCGTAACAAAAATGAATGAAGGTATGCGCAGTGCCCCACTGCGCTTGAAACAAAAGGCCTCTATCCGTTTTGAATATTGAAGGACTATCAATCAGATACTTTTCCATCCACCATTCTCCCAGCCCAACATTTTTTTATTTTTTTCAGCGACAAAGAACTAGGGGTAAGACCGCATCGCAAAATCATTTTTAATATTAAAAATAAATGTATTTTTGCGAAAAATTTCTTGCTAAGAAGGGACCACTTGACATTCACTCTCTCACCACCATCCCCATGAAATTCTTTCGCAACAAATTCTCTCCCATCCTGATGGGAACAGTAATGCTTCACGGTGCATGTACCAAACAATCCTCAGTTGGTATGACCTGTAGCAAATACAATGTAAAGTATCAAATTACCCGTAGAATCTATTTGTTATAGCACTTACAACCAAATAAAATAAACCCATGAAAAACATATTCATCACCTTGCTATGTGTGATTACTATTCTATCATGCAAAAAAGAAACCACAACGACACCTGGAACCACCACCAGCGGAGGAACTACGACTAGCGGAGGCTCCACGACAGGAGGAGGCACTACCACCAGCGGAGGCACCACAACAGGAGGCACCACAACAGGAGGAGGTACAGGGTCATTGCCGGCCACCTATTCCATCACACACAACGGAGCCAGTTTTTTAAGCAAGAGCTACTCCTACGCCACCAATGACGGACTGTATTTTTATACGGAAACGACTGATTTCAACACGATGAAAAAAGTCGGACACGTTACCAAGTACATTGCTGGCAGCAGCCTGAAAGACTCCCTCAATATGGATTCGACAGTTTTTTCTTTTTATCCCATGTCGTTTTACAATGAGAGCAATAGGGAATTCTGCATCGTATGGCTGAACAGCAAGAATAACTATTCTACTCCCCAGCAAAAATATTACGTATGGTCCATGAACAACGGGCGTCCCATCAGCGAAAACGATGTTCCTGCCAACAAGTACCAGTTTGAGATGATGATTCCGAATAATTATCTCGGCGGAATGTTTGCGATTAACAATTGTCTGCCGCACGATAGCATTGCCATACGGGATAATGACGTGAAATCTTTCGACTGTTTTACGGATGTTCCGACAAGCAATGCGAACTACAACTATTCGGGGATACTAATCAATAAGGACAAGAATTACCTGTACATGAAAGATGCCCAAAAGATTTACAAAATCAATTTTCAGGAGGTATCACAGGTCTACGACTTCAGCCAATACGGCCCGGGTTCGATTAAAGGAATGATTGAATACGACAACATCATCTGGGTAGCTTATGAAAATTCCGTGTACAAGATCGATGGCAGCACGGTTACCAAGGAATTCGATTTTCAAAGGACAGAAGCCAATGAACAGACGGTCCCTTTGGATCCGATCTGCACCAATGGAACGCATATCTTTACTTATGAAGGGAAAAAATATACCATAACCGGAATGCATTCCGCATCAATCTATTTGGGCGACAGATCGAGCATGTCTGCTGCCGACCAAGCCAAATACGATCTGCTGAAATCAAAACTTGTATATGGCGGGTTGCGGTGTTCCTACAATGGTGCTGCCAAAACATACATCTATCAGTCTTATTACAACTCCAACGAAATACTCGAACTGGAACCTAGAATGTAAAAGAATTCCCCCTTGTGAAGCGCAGCAAAATGAATGAAGGTATGCTTGGTGTACCACTAAGCTTTTAACAAATGGCCTCTGTTGTTTGAATTGAAATCCTGTTGACATTGTATTCAAAATATACAAATTTATCACTTAAATAATCGTGTCCGTATTCTTTTTTATAACGACCGGAGGCCTATAAAAAAAGGGTGTAGCGGGATGCATACGCTCAACATTTTTTTATTTATTTTCAGCTAAGACGAACTAGGGAAAAATAATCTTTTTTCAAATAATTTTAATCCGCTGTATTGCTACAGCGGATTTTTGTTTACCTTTAAATAAAAAATGAGTGATAGAAACCAATTCATAAAAGCGTTCCGTGGGGAAGCATTGGGAGCAATTCTTTCTGAAACATCCTCTGAGGAATACCTTCAAAATCAAATACTTCGCCCGATTTTAAAGTTTCAAAATGACCTTTTTATTGAAATTTTCAAAAACTATATTCTTAAAAGCAAAGCTAATTTTGAATCTTTCACTCTTGATAAAAAAATGCAATTCATAGAAAACAGCATTCAAAACGACATGAAATTCCGAAGTTTGCTAATTGGAATTGTAGTGGGTCTTTTTACGATCGATGACTATATACTGTATTCCCAAAATGCTTCTGCCCTAAACAAACGAATTGCGACCATGTTAATAGAACGACTGAAAAGCCAGATTCAGCTGTTTGATTTGGGGTGAAGGAGAATAGGGTTTCCTGTTTAAAAAAAATTAAAAAAACCCTAACTTGCTTATTAACAGTGATTGTGAATTCATCGCAAACCGCTGGTCAAGATGTAAAACATTTTATGCTGGTCGATTGCATTCGCATCGACCATTGATGCAGAAGTAGTGGCAAGATACCATATCGATTTCAATTACGGATACATTTTTTGACGGATCAAATGCATAAGTATGAATAAAATGCCAAGCATTGAAAGGTATAAGCCTTGACCAACGTGAGGTGTTCAAACTTGGGAATGGATTTGATGGAAATTCTTAAGTCAAAAATTTAGGAACAGGAACACAAAGAGAAAGAGTGTCTTTTTCGTTCTGACCTTTGTGGGAAAAGAGGGCGGAAATTCGAACCGAATGGAACAAAAATAAGTAAGCAGTAGGAGCGAAACAGGGACACAGGAAAATTTCCTACCTGACTTTCTGACTCACTGTCTTCCTGTTTTGCTGTTTTTGCGGAGAGAGTGGCTCCACAATACCCTATACA
>CANKSK010000084.1 GCA_947485425.1 Bacteroidota bacterium
CAACTGTATGGGTTGAGGGTTTTGTTTTTGTATTTTATGCATGACTCCTTGTTTTTAATGATTGTGGTTTTACTGATATGCGATAAGCGATTGCAATGGCCCCCAATATGATTCCTGCCAGGATCACATATTTTAACAAGGGGTATTTTTTTCCTGCGTTATTCGCTATCAAGGGTGTGGGGTTTATACCCATATCTGTTGTAAATAATTCCTCAGCGGGAACCGGAACCAATATTCCATTCATGGTTTGATGATGATGATGTGTTTAACGTCCCCTTGTCTGATAAAGCGAAAGGCATAATCAAATAACCATTTGGTCAGCGAATTCGATAATCAGCAGCGCAAAGACAAATCGGTGGCGGGGATGATTGAAAAACTGCGACAAGGGTATTGGCCGTATATGCCTCCTACAGGTTATACCAATGTGAATCAGGGAAAGACTGCCGACCAGCATATCATGGTCATCAACCCTGCAGGCATTTTCTCAAAAAAGCATTTGAATGGAAAGCCAATGAGGATCTGAGCCTAGTTGAAATTTCAAACCGTCTGCAGGCAAGAGGCCTGAAAATGGAAGACAAACGCCTATCACATTATTTCAGAAATCCTTTCTACTGCGGATTCATCGTTTCCAAACTGATTCCTGGTGAGTTGATTGAAGGAAAACATCCGCCACTGGTTTCTAAAAATACGTTCCTGAAGGTTCAGCAGAACATGGAAAAGTACGGAGGCGGAAATATCATTCTCCAGGAAGTGGATGAACTTCCCTTGAAGCAATTTGTGAAGTGCGATAGCTGCGGTACAAGCTTTACAGGTTATCTGGTCAAAAAAAAGAATCTGTATTACTACAAATGCAATTTGAAAGGATGTTCCAACAATCGCAGCCAGAAATGGATGCATCAACATTTCGAGGAGCTCCTCCTGAAATTCTCCATTGAAAAATCACTGATGCCCATCATCAAAAAAATGCTGATGTATTTGTTGAGAGAGAAAACAAAGGTCAGTGCGGAAGATCACAAATCGATCAAACAGGAGCTGACAAAGCAAAAAAATCAGTTCGATAAATTGGAAGAACGTTTTGCCACAGGTGACATTGATCAAACTTTATTCAACAAATACCGAGTAAAATATCAGGATAAAATGAGGCAATTGGAGTCAGAATTCGACCCGAACCAAAATCAATTATCGAACCTTGAAATGGCGGTTGAAAAATGCCTTCAAATGGCCTCAGAACTCCCGTCATTGTGGAGGAATTCAAATTTCAACACCAAGCGAAGAATTCAAAATTTACTGTTTCCGCAAGGAATTTTGTATCATCGCAAAAAAGACAATTATCGAACCTTAAAAATAAATTCACTATTTTCCGCAATCCCTTATCTGGCAAGGCTTTCGAGCGAAAATAAAAAAAGGGATTTCGATTTTTTGACCGAAATCCCCGCTTGGGTGGGCCCACCTGGGCTCGAACCAGGGACCACTTGATTATGAGTCAAGTGCTCTAACCAACTGAGCTATAGGCCCGAAAAAGAAGAATACCCGATCCTTCTTCTTTCAAGGCTGCAAATGTATTCTAGATGCGTATAATAAGCAAGAAAAATTTTCAGATATTTACCATCTCAAATGAAAGCCATGCCAGAAATAAAAAATATCATCTTCGACCTCGGAGGGGTGATTTATAATATTGATTATCAGTTAAGTATAGATGCTTTTTTGAAATTGGGCATCAAAGATTTCAGACAGAGATACTCACAAGCGTCCCAAACGCCTTTGTTTGATGCCCTTGAAACAGGTAAAATAACTCCCCAGGAATTTTATGAGGGAATACGCAAGGAAAGTGGGCTTCCGCTTACCCAAGCACAGATTGATGCGGCCTGGAATGCCATGCTGATCAATATGCCACCTCATCGGATGGAATTGCTGCGCTGCATATCTGAAAACTACCAGATCTATTTGTTGAGCAATACCAACGCCATTCATATTCCGTTGTTCAATACCCAGATGGATAGTGAATTTGGTGAAGGTGTTTTTCATGCTTTGTTTCGCAAAGTGTATTTATCCTATCAGGTGCGCATGCGCAAGCCCAATAGGGAGATTTTTGACATGGTGCTGCAAGAAAATCAACTGCTGCCCGAAGAAACCTTCTTTATCGATGATTCATCCCAACATGTTGAAGGAGCAGCCAAAACCGGCATTCGTTCCTTTTGGCTAAAACCCGGCCTGAGCATCGAACACCTTTTCTCCGAAAAAGGAATTTTAAAATCCAATTAAACCTTTTGGAAAGTAATTGGTCTATATTTACACTTCCAACCTAAAAAACATAACAAAATGTCTCAGCTAAAAATCAAAAGCAGTATAGCCATCAGTGAAACGGGCTTTCTTTTTATGCCCAATACGGGTGATTCTTTTTCTGTGAACCCTATAGGTGTAGAAATTATTGATCTGCTTCGTCAGGGGAAATCTGAAAAAGAGGTTAAAAAGACCATTTTATCCAAATATGAAATTGATGATGCCACCCTTGAGAAAGATTATGATGATTTTTTAAACCAGCTGAAACAGCACAATGTCGCCGATACAGATGAAAATTAATGTCGCCGTTACAGGCCTAAACGCCACCGATAATCCTGGTCCGGGCATTCCCGTGATTCGCTGCCTGAAAGCCGATAAAGGTCTTGATGTGCGCATCATCGGATTGTCCTATGAAACCATGGAGCCAGGGATTTATTTGCATGATTTTGTAGATAAAACCTACCAGATACCCTACCCCTCTGCCGGAAAGGATAGCTTGCTGGAGCGCATCAAATATATTCATGCTGTCGAAAAAATTGATCTCATTATCCCCAATTTTGATGCAGAGCTGTATAGCTTTATCCGCATGGTTGATGACCTAAAAGCCATTGGTATCGCTACCTTTCTTCCTACCCTCAAACAATATGAAGACCGACATAAAAATGTGTTGTTTGAATATGGCGTAAAGCATGGTATACAGGTGCCCAAAAGCAAAGCCATCTTCAGCGTAGATGAAATTTCTGGACTTTCAAGAGAATTTACCTATCCCATGGTGGTGAAAGGCAAGTTTTACGAAGCCTACATCGCATACACTTCTGAGCAAGTACATACCTATTATCACAAGCTGAATGCCAAATGGGGTTTGCCCATTATCATCCAACAATTTATTCAGGGCAATGAATACAATGTGGCCGCTTTGGGTGATGGGGAAGGCAATACCATCGGTGCCATTCCGATGCGTAAATTGGTGTTGACAGACAAGGGAAAAGCTTGGGCAGGGGTCTCTTTAGAAGAAAAAGGTCTGATGGACATGACGCGCAAGCTCATCAAAGAAACCAAATGGAAAAGTGGTTTGGAACTGGAAATTATGAAGGACCAGTCTGGTCAGTATTTCCTGCTCGAAATCAATCCTCGCTTTCCGGCATGGATATACTTTACCGCCGGCGTAGGTCAAAATCTTCCTGCTGCCCTGGCAAGAATGGCAATGGGTGAAAAAGTAATGCCCTACACCGACTATCAGGTAGGGAAAATGTTTATCAGATATTCGATGGATCACATTTGTGATATCAGTGAATTTGATAAAATTACCACACTAGGAGAGTTGTAAAATAGATGCAGTTTTAATTTTTAAAAATAAAAACGATGGCAAAATTAAGATATGAAAGACCGGTAATCAAAAAATTGAATACCAATTTCACCAATAAATACGGCACCAAAACCGAGTACTCTCCTGTTACACACATTGAGGGAGTAGCTGTAAAGGATTTGATCAGCAAGTATGGATCTCCGCTCTTTGTGATTTCAGAGACGCACATCCGCAATACCTATAAAAATGCGCTGAGGGCTTTCAGAACACGATATCCCAAGGTGCAATTTGCCTGGTCTTACAAAACCAATTACATCAATGCGGTGTGTAATGTTTTCCATCAGGAAGGATCCTGGGGTGAAGTGGTCTCTGGATTTGAATATCGCAAAGCCCTCAACAACGGTGTACCCCCTGATAAAATCATTTTCAATGGTCCCGATAAAACGGATGAAGATCTCATCGCTGCCATTACCAATGGATCAAGAATACATATCGATCATTTGGATGAATTGTACCGCATCATTGAACTGACCGATGAACTCAAGATGCGCCCCAAGGTGGCTATTCGTGTGAACATGAATACCGGTATTTATCCCATGTGGGATCGTTTTGGATTCAATTATGAAAACGGTCAAGCCTGGGAGGCCATCATCAAAATTCTGGCTTCTGACCGCATGGATTTGGTGGGATTGCATTGCCACATCGGTACCTTTATGCTTTCTTCCAATGCCTATGCAGTAGCCGCTTCCAAGCTCGCAGATCTGGCTTTGGGCATCAAAATCAAATTCAACAAAAATATTCAGTATCTCGATATGGGTGGCGGTTTTGCCTCCACAAATACCCTGCATGGGTCTTTCCTTCCCGGAAAAGATACCTCCCCAACTTTTGATGAATACGCAGAAGCCATTTCTACTGCCATCCTTCAATCTGGTTTTCCACCAAATGAATTGCCCCTCTTGATTCTTGAAACCGGCAGAGCACTCATTGATGAGGCCGGTTACTTGCTGGGCTCCGTGATTTCAAACAAAAGATTGTCGGATGGAAGAAGGGCTACCATTATGGATTTTGGTGTGAACATCCTCTTTACTGCTTTCTGGTATTCGCATAAAATTTCTCCTGCACAAGAGTTCAGTCATTATACCGAAGATTCAGTAATATATGGTCCGCTTTGCATGAATATCGATGTCATCAGAGAGAGCTGTACCCTGCCGCCGATGAAGAGAGGCGATCATGTGGTGGTGCATACCGTAGGTGCGTATAACATGACACAATGGATGCAGTTTATCGCCATGAGACCTTCTGTGGTGATGATTGACACCAAGGGTGAGGTGCATCAAATCAGAGACAAAGAAACCCTAGAATATCTCGAACAAAAAGAAATGATGCCGCAATATCTGAAAAAATTCACCTTATAAAGGCACAAATTTGCAGGATGAATTTCAAGGTGTGTATAATGTACACATCTTGAAATTTTTCTTTTATCAGCTTGTCATTTTTGCTTCATATATAAAGGGAAATGGCAATATTCGACAATGAAAGCCGCAATAAAAAAAATGGGTATCCTTCAACATTTACAAATTCAATTCAACGGGCTGCTTTACAGCTATTCGCAGATTTTTTTTGCCAGAAGAAAGTGGTTTTCTGTATTGATTTTACTGGCTACATGTATTGATCCGGTATCTGGAATCGCAGGCATCACGGCGGTTCTCATGACCAATATCTTTGCCATGCTGATGGGTTACAATAGAACCCTCATCAATGATGGCGTATATGCATTTAATGGTTTGCTGGTAGGCTTGGGTATCGGCCTCACCTTCGACATCAATGGATCGTTTTTTCTGATTCTTTTTTTCGCTTCCATCCTGAGCTTTTTTTGTACCGTGTGGATGATGGGAAGATTTTCCATTTGGCAGATTCCATTTGGCAGTATCGTTTTTGTGCTGGTTAGTTGGGTTATTATCATGGGAACGCGGCAGTTTCAGCATTTGACACTCAGCCAAAGAGGACTTTTTATCGGCAATGAACTATGGAAACTGGGGGGTCAAAATTTGGTGAAGGCCTATGATTTTGTAAACAATTACCCCGTGCATCCGTTTATCTCTTTGTATTTAAAATCTTTGGGAGC